>JAFGPH010000020.1 GCA_016926135.1 Deltaproteobacteria bacterium | reverse complement strand
TGCCGTCAGCCCCTGTCTCCCAGATCCAGTCGGACGTCGTTTCAACCAGACTGCGAAACTTCTCCTCGCTTTCCTTGAGGATCTCCTGCGCACGTTCCCGTTCCTGGATCTCCCTGGTGAGATCCCGGTTCCTGGCCTCCAGTTCCCTCTTGCTTTCTTCAAGCATTTCAAGCGATTCCTGAATTCTAGAGCTAAACATCTGAAAACCGATGACCGTGACGCTCACGATCATGAGGAAGATACAAATCGCTGTGAGCCACGGCACGGCCGACCTGGAGGTCATCATTCGTGCCGGAGAGATGTCGATGAAACCCGTCGTCATGGCGGTGGCCACGACGCTTATGCATACAAAGGTCAGCATCATCGCCAGCATCCCTCCACGGAATCCGAAGAGCAGGGCGACCAGAATACAAACCCCCAGCATCATTTGCACCCCGGAGCCGCTCATACCGACCGTGACCAGGGATGTCAGGCCCATCAGGAACAGGGAAAAAACGAGAATCAGCGCCCTTGTCCTGAAGGCAAGCCTGCGGGATTCCAGTGTTGCGACCAGGAAGAGGAGATAAAAGGAAAGGTAAATGATCGAAGATCCCCATCTTCCCTGGGTATAGGATCGTATGACTCCGAAGAGCATGGCCGGCAGCCCTGCGAACAGGAAAATATGCATGAGTCTGTTCAATATGGTCAGCCGAACCTCCGCAACCTCCTGTCTCTCCCTGTCCGGGTACTGTGACTGTTCAAAATGGCTCTCCAGGAATCCCATACCTCACTCCGGATTTTGCGGGCCAACCATCACGCAGCCCGGTCAGATTCAACCTGCAAGTCCAAAATACAGGTATGGATTAAAAATGCAAGAAGCCTGCCATCTGCTCTTGAGTGGCGCCGGGGGGTGTCGAAAACCACCGACCCCTGCAAAACGAAGTATTGAAGCGAAGTAAACCTGAGGTGTGGGATGAAAGGAAGGTGTCTCGTCTTATGCGCATCGTAGAAATAGATGCGGCCTGAACGACCACATCCTGACGGCCCGTTGACAGCGGACGGTTTCATTCACGGCTACAGAGTACATCCTGGTATTTGTGACTCAGGACACCAGGAAGCCTGCGTCGTGCGCCGGCACAGGGCCGGGCTTTTATCAGACATTGAAGCGGATGCTCAGGATGTCCCCATCCTGAACCTCATAATCCCTTCCCTCCAGGCGGAAGAGACCCTTTTCCCGGACTCCTCTTTCTGATCCGCACTCAAGAAAACTGCCATAGGAGAAACATTCGGCCCTTATGAAGCCCCGGGCAAGGTCGGAATGGATGGTCGCCGCCGCATCAAGCGCCGTCTCCCCCCTTCGCAGATTCCAGGCCCGCACCTCATCGTCACCCACGGTGAAGAAACTGATGTAGCCCAGCGTTTCATAGGCCAGGTTGGTCAACCGATGGTAGGCCGATTCCGTGATCCCCATGTCGTCCATGAAGAGACCGGCCGCCTCCTCGTCCAGCAGGCCCAGTTCCATCTCGAACTTGCCGGCGAACTCAACCACCCTGAGGCCCTTTTCGATCTCGGTCATCAACGGTCCCTGGTTCCCGAAACGGGCTTCGTCCGAGTTCAGCACCACCATGACGGGCTTTTTGGTGAGGAACTGAAATCCGCGGATCATCTTTTCTTCCTCCCCGGAAAGGACCAGATCGCGAACAGGCCGGGACCGGTTCAGGTGCTCCACAATCCTTTCCAGGCATTTTTCCTCGCGGACGAGATTTTCAGCCCTCTGGCCCCGCCTGTAACCGTTGCGTATGCGCTCCAGCCTGCCATCTGCAACCACGAGATCCAGCAGAATCAGCTCGTCACTGACCCGGGTCAGGTCGCCGACAGGGTCCGGCGCATCGGAAAGATCGTCCTCGAAATTCCGTACCACCAGGGTCAAGGCATCCATGGTCTTTACCATGCCCATGGCCGTCGTGGAAAAGGCCCCCTCTTTCGCAGGTTCTCCGCTCAATCCGGCAAAATCAACAAATTCCACGTTGGCGTACACCGTCTTCCGGGGAACGTAGAGCTCTGAGAGTCTCTCCACCCGCTTGTCCGGCACCTTCACCACCGCCACGTTCGGCTCCGACTTCCCGTTCCCGTAACCCCAGACAGGGCTCTCCATTCCCGTCAATGCCTTGAAGACAGTTGTTTTGCCCGATCGCGGCAGGCCAAGTAGTCCGATTTTCATCTCTCCATCTCCTTCACGCACACCCAAAAAAACATGAGCCACCCTGCGACGACAGGGGTGGCTTATGTCCGCTATTCCCTGGGGCAACCGCCCCCGCAGCAGCGGTCACCGTGCCTTTCACAAAGCCGGTGACCGAACCCGGAAAACGAAAGGCCCGGCTCACGCCGGACCTATATGCCTCATATTGCGGATCGGTATCTATTGACTCCCTGAATTATGTTCATCCTTCCGGCAATGTCAAGAGCGTATTCTGAGGACGAATATCCGCGCACCAAACGACTTGGAGCCCGCTGGAGAACATGACTCCAAAAACCTATGGAGAAAGGAATGTCTCCACCAGGAAGTCCGCCAGCCCCTTGATATCGTCCAACGCAAAACAGGGCACCCCCAGGTCCGTCGTTGTATCGGACACAAGGGCGGCAAGATCTTCGTCATCCTTGCAGAGGGGCTCCTGATGAACGCCTTTTCTGAAAATTTCGACTTTGGGCATTCTTTCTCTTTTGAAACCCTCGGTCAGCACGATATCCCTATCCAGGAAATATTTCTCTACGAGGCGTCCTAACGGTTCTTCAGCAGGAACATCCCTGATCATGGCCACCTTTGAGGGCGATGACAGGACCACGGTGGCTGCACCAGCCTGTTTGTGCCTCCAGCTGTCCTTGCCTTCGCGATCGATATCGAACCCATGTACATCGTGTTTGACGGTACCTACCCTGTATCCTCTTCGCACCATCTCCGGGATGAGTTTTTCCAAAAGCGTTGTTTTTCCGGCGTCTGATTTCCCGACAATGGATACGCATGGCGTGGATGCCCATTCCCCTTTGTTCCGCGGATGGATTGTGTCGGGGAGAGGTGTGGATGAAGGCGATGGCCCTAAGAGGTGAACCGAGACGATCGATCCCCGTTTCAGGTGGTCTTGATCCTGCGGCACCGCGATGAAGCCATTGGCCATGCTCATGGCGGAAAAAACGGTGTGGTCTGGGCTCCCCACAGGGCGCACCCGGCATCCGCCCTCCCTCACCGATACCTGTCCGGTGACGAAGTGCTCCAGCCCCGGACGTTTATGAAGGTCCTCTTCCAGAACGGCCGTGGTGGTGGTCGGAGCGTTCTGTTCTTGCCCCATGAGCATTCTGAGGCAGGGGCGGATCAACATGTGGAATACCGTAAAAACAGCGGACGGTGAGCCCGGCAAAGCGAAGACTGGTTTGCCCTTGAAGAGACCGAACGAGGTCCCCTTGCCTGGCACCACGGACATCCCGGAAAAGCGAAGACGAATGCCTGATTCTTCCATCGCGGAACGGGTCAGATCGGATCGACCGTACCCGGTTCCTCCGGTCGTAATGAGAAGATCGTTTTCCAGTCCTTCCTTCAGGTCGGCCAGAATGGCCTCCCTGTTGTCTTTTGTGATGCGCGCCAGCGCGACCGGAACCCCCATGGTCTTCATCAGCGCAGACAACATAAAAAGATTGCTTGCGACAATCTTGTGACCGTCGCCCTTGTCTGAAAGACCGACCAATTCGTTTCCAATGGCCAGAATGCTTACCGCGGGCCTTTCCGTGACCGGGACGACCGGCAACCGTATGCTGGCCAGGATGCTGTAAGCGACGGGCCCGATGACCGTCCCCCTTTTCGCGATCAGGGCACCTTTATCCATATCCTTTCCTTTTTCGGATATGGACCGGCGTGGAGGGATCGCGACCCGGAGTGTAATCGTGTCTCCGTCGGATTCGACTTCCTCCTGTTTCACGATCGTGTCCGCCCCCGGCGGCACAGCCCCTCCTGTCATGATAGCGATCGTTTCTCCCGTTCTGACCTCAGGCGGCCTTTCCGTGCTGGAATACACCTCACCCACAACCCTCAGTCGAACGGGTCCCTCCGTTGCGGCACGCAGGGTGTCCACGCTACGCAGGGCGTAGCCGTCCACCGCGGAACGATCTACCCCGGGCAGATGCACTGTCGCGCGAATATCTTCCGCTGCTATTCGGCCGAGACTCCTTTCCAGCGGGCAGTGGACGGCCCCCAGGCAACGGGTCTCTTCCAGAACGGTGCGGAGGGCATGTTCGTAAGATATCATGGATGAGTCTTTTTTTGCGAAGACGGCACCTGCCTCAACGGATGGGACAGTTTCTTCTGAGGACATGGTGGAGGTTCATCCTCGATTTCACCGTGGGGGGTGTTGGGAACATGTACGGAACCGGCCGGTTCGCAAACATGCATTGCGGAGACCGGCTTTACTTCGCCGCCTTCCTCAGTGCCTCCCTGAGTGCCGATGATCCCGGGTTGCTGGCCTTCTTCTCCACCACAATCTGGATGGGGGATACGTCCTTGCCGTAATAGGCACGGTTCAGGCTGTCCCGCACGTCCACCACGGAACCCTCCAGATTGAGGCCGGCATAGAGCCCTTTGCTCTTCGCAAAGGAGATGAAATCGGCCATCACGTTTGCCTTCGCCCCCGCACCGACAGGCCCCAGGGCAATGGAGGTGTCACCGCCGAACTTCACCTTGGTGGTCATGAGGGCATCCACGGCCTTCCGGGTCATGCAGAGCACGATGATCTCCGCAGCCTCCCCCCCGATCTGAAGGCCGAACGTCGCGGAACCGACCGTATAGAACGCAGGCTGGCTCCACTCCCCTTTCGCGGCATCCTTCACGACAAGCACCCCGGTACCGCCGGATCCGCCGATAATGAACCCGGCCTTGAGCACCTGGGGGTAAATGAGCACGGCCCTGGCCTTGCCGATATGATCGTGGAGCCACGTGTAATCCTTGTCGCGCATGAACCCTCCCAAAGTGACCTTCGCCTTGTCCACGATGCCCTGGGCTTCCTCCTTGTCCGCAGCCTCAGCCGCTCCAACCGCCATGCCCAGCAAAACAGCCGCCGCCAAAACCGCCACGCCAAACACCAGGTACAGAGATCTCGCCAGCTTCATCGTCACGACTCCTTTCCATTCGTGTCCCTTCTGCGAGTACGGGGCTGCACAAACAAGCAACGCCGGGGAGAACCGGACACCGTGTTTCTTTCTTGCCTGCTGAATATAGAGGAATATCTCCGACCTGTCAATCGTGGGAAACGCTCCGACTTGGTGAGACTGCAAGACTGTGGTCATGGCTCCGAAGCCGGGAATGGTGATCCAACCCGAAAGAAAGGTGGGAAGTCCGCCATGCGGCACCCCTTTGAGAGGCCGGACGGAACACCGGATTCCCCTTGACAAGGTCGCTCCATTTCCCATTAAATGACACGGCTTTTCAGTTGCGCCTTCAGAAAGGAGAAAGACCGGGATGCTCATTGTCGGGGAACTCATTAACGCTTCCAGGAAGTTGGTGGCTTCCGCCATCGAGGCACAGGATGAGCAGTCCATCCGGAAACTGGCCCGGGCCCAGGCGGAAAACGGCGCCCACTACATCGACGTGAATGCAGGGGTCTTCCAACGGCTGGAGGCCGAGTATCTCCGGTGGTTGATCGAAAACGTCCAGGGAACGGTTGACCTGCCCTGCTGTATTGACAGTCCCGACCCCCGGGCCATCGAGGCCTGTCTTTCCGCTCACCGCGGAACGGCGATGATCAACTCCATCTCACTGGAGAGAAAACGCTGCGACGATCTGCTCCCCCTTGTTGCCGGCACCGATCTCAAGATCGTGGCCCTCTGCATGGGCGACTCCGGCATGCCGCGAACGGCTGAAGACCGGATCCGGACTGCCGAAGAACTCATTGACCGCCTCCTCAGGAGCAACGTGAAGATCGAAAATATCTACGTGGACCCCCTGGTTCAGCCGGTAGCTGTGGACCAGACGTTCGGGAAGGCCTTCCTCGCGGCCATTGAGACGATCATGGACCGTTTTCCGGGCGTTCACACGATCTGCGGGGTGTCGAATGTCTCTTACGGGCTTCCCATGCGGAAATTCCTCAACCAGACCTTCATCACCATGGCCGTTCTGAAGGGCCTGGACGCGGCGATTCTGGACCCTCTGGACAAACGCATGATGGCGAATGTGGTCGCAGCGGAAGTCCTTGCGGGCAAAGACCGATTCTGCATGCGCTTCCTCAATAGCTACCGGGATCAGCGCCTTGCATTCTGAGGGCAGGTGCCGTGGGGGCTTCCACGAACATCCGATCATCTATTACGGGCAGCACTACACACGAAAAGGAGATGAGGTATGGCGGAACCGTTGGTCAGGGCCTTAGTGGAGATGCAGGAACCCCAAGCCCTGGAGGAGGCCAGGCGACTGCTGGACGGAGGGTCGGATCCCCTCAGGATTCTTGAAGCCTGCTCCGTTGCCATGGAGACCGTTGGAAAGCACTTTGAGAACGGTCAATACTTCCTCCCCCATCTCATGTTGGCGGGCGAGATGCTGAGGCAGATCTCCGAGATGGTCAAGCCCTTTATCGCAAAGGACAAGCCGCAAGCGGCGCGAGGCAGGGTCATGATCGGCACCGTGGAGGGGGACATCCATGACATCGGCAAGAATATGGTCGTATTTCTTTTGGAAGCGAACGGTTTTCAGGTGCTCGATATCGGGGTCGATCAATCGCCTCAGAAGTTCGTGGACGCCATACGGGACTTCCGTCCTGAAGTCGTGGGTATGAGCGGGTTGCTCACCCTGGCCTTTGATTCCATGAAAAAGACGGTCCGCGCCATCGAGGAGGCGGGGCTTCGCGACCGGGTCCGGATCATGATCGGCGGCGGGCTCGTGACGGAAAAGGTGAAAGGCTATACGGGAGCGGATGCCTACGCCGCCGACGCAGTAGCAGGCGTTCGGCTTGCGAAGGAATGGACCGGAGGGGGAAGTGCATCATGAAAGAGCGATTTCTTGAAGTCAGGCCAGATGCGAAGGACAGACAGGAAGAAAGATTCGATGTCTGGCTGAAGGGTGAAGGCATTCCCTTTGTGGATCAACATGCCGAGGCCGCCTACCGGGAGCGGGTCAACCTGATGAAGGACGCGATCCAGCTTCGGAAGACACCGAGCCGCATTCCCATCTGCCCGTCCGCAGGCTTTTTCCCCGCCCAGGCGGGCGGAATCACCATGTACGATGCCATGTACGACTACGAAAAGCTGACGAATGCCTGGGATGCATACCACCGGGAGTTTCAACCGGATGCCTATAACGCCCCTTCAACGATCGTCCCCGGAAAGGTGCTGGATACCCTGGATCTGAAACTCTATCACTGGCCGGGTCACGGTGTTTCCAAAGACCGGGAATATCAGTTCGTCGAAAGGGAGTACATGAAGGACGAGGAATACCAGGATCTGATCGACGATCCAACGGCCTTTTTCCTTAACGTCTACTTTCCCCGTATCTTTGGTTCTTTAAAACCCTTCGAGGGCTTTCCCCTTCTTCCTCCCATGAACGAGATCCCCCTGGTGCCGCCGACCGTCATGCCCTTCGGCACAGAGACCATGAGGGCCGCCCTTGAAACCCTGATCCAGGCCGGGGAAGAGGCCCTCCGGTGGAGGGCTGCTGTGCGGGAGGTGAACGGGCGCATCATGGGAAGGGGGTTCCCTGCCTTCTCGGGCGGATTTACCAAGGCCCCTTTTGACGTGATCGGCGACAGCCTTCGCGGCACCAGGGGGGTCATGCTCGACATGTTCAGACACCCCGATGAGTTGAAGGAGGCCTGTGAGCGGCTGATACCCATGATGATCAAGGGCGGGGCGGCATCCTGTCGCGCCACCGGCCATATCATGCCCTTCATCCCCTTGCACAAGGGGGCGGACGGCTTCATGTCACAGGAGCAGTTCAAGACGTTTTACTGGCCGAGCCTCAGAAAACTGATCATCGGCCTGATCGATGAGGGTATGGTTCCACAGCTCTTCGCGGAAGGGGCTTACAACGACCGACTGGACGTGATCGGAGACATTCCCGAGGGAAAGGCCCTGTGGTGGTTCGACCGTACCGACATGAAGAGGGCCAAGGCTGCGATTGGGAAGGTGTGCTGTCTGGCGGGAAACGTGCCTTTGGACCTGCTGTGCACAGGCGCCCCCGAGGAAGTCAAAACCTATTGCAGGGAACTCATCGATACGACAGGCAGGGATGGGGGGTTCATTCTCTCCACAGGCGCGGGCATGCAAGGCGCAAAACCATCCAATGTGAAGGCCATGATCAAGTTTGCAGGAGAGTATGGCGTTTACCGGTAGCAGCCCGGGAGAATACCGTTCATGGATGACGAAGAATCCTTTTTGATCGAGTTCCAGCCCCTGGGCCTCAGGGATCGATTCCCGCCGGGACGATCGCTCCTGGATTGCGCACGTCAATCGGGCATCGACCTGGTCAGCATTTGCGGGGGCAAGGGGACCTGCGGAAAATGCAGGGTGCAGATCGTCTCCGGCAAGGTCTCCGAGTCCTTCCGGGATGAGGCGGAGACCCTTTCAGCCGAAGACAGGAACAAGGGATACCGCCTCGCCTGCAGGACCACCCCGGAAAGCGATCTGGTGCTGAACCTGCCTCCAGAGTCTCTGAGTGCGCCGCAGCGTCTCCAGGTGGAAGGGCTTCATACGACCGTACGGCCCGACCCTCTGGTTCCGGCCTACGATGTGTCGCTCGCAGCTCCTTCCCTTTCGGACCTCAGAGGGGATGACGACCGGCTGTTTGAAGCGCTGGAAAAGCAGCACGGCATCGTGTGCGGAAACATGGACCAAGATCTCTCACGGTCCATCCCTTCCCTGCTGAGGTCCCTGAACTGGGAGGCATGCGCCGCGGTTCGGGGAACAGAGATCGTCGATTTGGGTCGTCGCGGCGCTCCCGGTTACGGCATGGCCGTTGATCTGGGGACAACAAAGATTGCAGGCTATCTCGTCAATCTGGACTCCGGGCAAACCCTGTCCAGCAGGGGGATGATGAACCCCCAGATTTCGTGTGGAGAGGATGTCGTCTCCAGGCTGGCGGTCGCCGCCAGGTCCCCTGAAGATGGAGAAGCTCTTCAGGTAAGACTCCTGGAAGCCTTGAACACGCTCGCTCAAGGGCTTTGCCGGGACGCCTCACGTCCCCATACCAAAGAGATTCGGGAAATCGTGGTGGTGGGCAATACGGCCATGCATCATCTCCTGCTGCGACTGCCGGTGGAGCAACTGGCCAGAGCCCCTTACGTTCCAGCCGTCAGCCGGGCCACGGACGTGAAGGCGCGCCATCTGGGGATCTCTGCGGCCCCAGGTGCATACATCCACCTTCCGCCTAATGTTGCCGGTTATGTCGGAGGAGATCACCTGGCGATGCTGGCGGCGATCGAAGCCTGGGATGCCGGGGGTCCGCTCCTGGCCATTGACATCGGGACCAACACCGAGATATCCCTGGTCGTCCACGGCGAGGTCTCCAGCGTCTCGTGCGCCTCGGGGCCTGCCTTCGAGGGCGCCCATATGTCCTGCGGCATGCGGGCGGCACCGGGCGCCATCGATCAACTCCGGGTTTCAGGCCAGCAGATCGAATACCATACGATCCACGGCTCAACGCCGGCAGGTTTGTGCGGATCGGGAATCATCGACACCCTTGCACAACTCTTCCTGAACGGCATCGTTGATGAAACCGGCAGGATGCAGAAGAACCATCCCCGAGTTCGCGACAATCCGAAACACAGGGGGTTCACCATTGTCAGTGAAGAAGAGAGGGGCGGCGCTCCGGCCATTACCCTCACCCAGGAGGATGTGCGCGAGCTTCAACTGGCAAAGGCCGCCATCCGGACGGGCATCCATATCCTGTTGAAAGAGAGCGCCCTTTCACACGAAGACATTCGTGAGGTAGTTGTGGCCGGTGCCTTTGGAAGCTATCTGGACATCTCCAGCACCATCGCCATCGGGATGCTTCCACCTCTGCCCCTGAACCGCTTTCGTCAGGTGGGAAACGCGGCCGGCGCCGGGGCGAAAGCACTTCTTGTCTCCGGGAAACTGCGCAGGACGGTTCAGGAACACGCTCGAAGGATACGCTATCTTGAGCTTGCCCGGGTACCGGAATTCCAGAACACTTTTGTGCAGGCCCTTTCCCTGGGGTGGGAGAAGTGACAAAGTGCCTAAAGTTAGAAGTGAGCTAAAGTGCACTAAAGTTGTGGTTGTGCCCTTGGCACTACTGGCTTAGTCAGGGAAGACTTTGCGCCAGAAGCGCTTTCCTCAACTTTAGGCACTTTAGGCATTCGCCCTACCCCACTCACTCTACCGTGAACTTCAGATTCCATTCGCGACCGCTGGATCGCACAGCCACGTGATCTCTGCCGATATCGACTACAGAGAGGCCTTCCACGTTACCGCCGGATTTCACGATCCGGCCGTTGATCACCGCAAACCGGCTCTCAGGGCTGGCCGACCACACGATGGCCTCCAGTTTGAACCGGCTCTCATCCCTGTGGCCTTCGGATGCTGGTGCGACGCGATCCTGTCGGGTGGCCCTGGTCTCAGCCGACCCCACCGGCGCGCCCGTCGTCTTCGGCAATGCGGGAATCGTCTCTTTGCTCTTCTTTTCGGCCGGTGCCGCGGCCTTCCTGTCTGGCGCGACCGTGATTGAAGGTCCTTGGTGCGGCACCTCCTTCGGCTTGGCAGGAGCCGGGACCTGCTCGCCAGCCTTTTTCGATACAACCACAGGCATCGGCGCAGGATTTTGAAGAGGTGTCCCCTCACCAGTCGGCTTCCTTTCCAGAAAATCCCTGTTGGCAAGTATGAACCAGGTCCCGAGACCAAGGACCAGTACCATTACCACAACCGTGATGGTCCTCTTGAACAACCAGTCGCCCTTGGCCCGCTGGTTGACCGCCTTTTTGGTATCGATCTTCCTGGGGAGATCCGGGACCACGTCCAGGTTCGGGGATTCCTTTTCAACCTTCTTCAGGGCCTTCAGTATGGAACTCAAGGGGTCAATCCTCCTTCGCTTCGTCCTATCTTCTCCTCAACAAGGCTCGGTATCTTCAAGGCCTTCTTCTCCTTGTAGAGGACCATCTTGGTCAGGGGCCCTACAATACCGTCCACGCGAATGCCGTGCTTCTGCTGCACGGTCTTTACGGCGTCCCTGGTCCTTTCGTCATAGAAGGGACTGATTTCGATGTCGTTGAAGCCTATGTCCTGGAGCAGCATTTTCAGGGTGATGATCGATTCCCTGGGGGCATTGAAGGGGATGACCCCCGGATAGTCCAGAAAGTCCTTCCACGGGATGAAGGCCACCTTGGCCCAGTGGGCCCGCACCTGGTCCGGTTGGACCCTGACCGCTTCCCCTTTCTCCGCGCCCGTGAGTGTCATCCCCTTCTCATCGATGCGTCGGAGGGTGAGATATCTGGGTCCCTGGCTGCCCCGAAGGCGGAATTCCAACACCGCAGGGAGGTCCAGCTTTTCCAGCAGACCCCAGTCCCCGTCGTGACGATATACCAGAAGCCCGTTTTGCTTGGCTGCGAGCCGGAAGAAGACCTGATCGTCGTCCAGGCCATCCAGATACGGATTGATCCCCGCGTCCGGGACCCAGGAACCCACGGCGGCCCGGATGGCCGGGGATCTGGAAGAACGGCCGGTCATGGCCCCCAGTAAACTCCCCAGGTCGGCCGCATCCACCGGGGCAGGCTCGGCGGCCTTCTGGGCACTCGCCTCCTTCGGGGCAGGAGGCGGGGATGTCTCCTCCTCCCGGGGTTTCTCCTGCCTAGCAACCGGTTTCGGGGGCTCTTCTGTCTCGGTCTTCTTTCCCTTTGTTTCCGGTACGACCTCTTTCTCCGCGGTCCTGAAGAGGGTGCCTATGTTCAACTCTCCGGGCCGGTAAAAGACGATCAGGGCGAGACACACCAGGAGCAGAAGGGCGTACAGGAGGCCCTTGCGTCCCTGCCGAAGCCCGATACGCTTGATGTCCCCCCTGTTGGCCAATTCCCGGATGGAGCCCCTCGCGATGTTTCCGGTCACCTTTTTCTGATCCAGGCCAAAGGCGGTGAGTAGGGCACGGTCGCACGCGATGTTGATGAGTCTCGGTATCCCCCCCGAATACCTGTGAAGGGCGCGCAGGGCCGGCCAGGTGAACTTCACCCCCGGCTTCTGGGAGGCCACATGGAGCCTGTGGCGGATGTAGTCCTTTGTTTCCTTGAAGCTGAGAGGGTTGAGATGGCAGCTCAGGGTGATCCGCTGTCCGAGCTGGCGCAGTTCCTGGGAATCCAGCATCTCACCCAATTCGGGCTGTCCCACCAGAACGATCTGAAGCAGCTTGCTGGTGGTCGTCTCCAGGTTGGAGAGCAGCCGCAACTGCTCCAGCACGTCCG
>JAFGPH010000019.1 GCA_016926135.1 Deltaproteobacteria bacterium | reverse complement strand
TATCCATTTCCTTATCATGGCAGAGACCGCCCCCATATCTTGGGCTGTCAGCGATCACTTCCTCCACTCGTCCGGCACCGCTGGAGATCTCACGCCTTCTTCCTTGGCAATCTTGTCATACTTTACGACCACATCCTTGGCCGGCAGGCCTTTGGCCGCCAGGTCCTTGACCCAGTCCCGGGTCACCTGCTGGAACCCTGCGTACCAGCGTTTCTCCTGGTCCGGTGTGGGCTTGTAGAGCTGGACACCTTTCCCGGTGATCTCGTTCATCATGATCTTGTACACATCGCGGTTCAGCCCTCCCGTTGTCTTGAAGGGATTGCCGCATACGGATTCGATGATGGGCTTGAGGTCCTTCGGGGTGTTGTCCCAGCTCTTCTGATTCATGATGACGCCTTCAGACACGCAACCGAACGTGGCGACCACCCCGTGCTTGACGACCTCCTGAAGCTTGAACGCCAGCACCAGGGGCGGGCAGGTCACCAGGCCGTCGATGGTACCGGTCTCCAGCGCCAGGTAGACGTCCCCGAGGGGCATGAACACGGGCTCTGCGCCGAGGGACTTGATGTAGCTGGTCTGGAGGCCCCCGGGGGACCGGATCTTGAGCCCCTTACAGTCCTCGATGCCCTTGACGGGCTTTCGGGTCCACAGAAAGGCCTGGATGCATCCGTTCAGTTCAATCATCTTCACGCCCGGGAATTCCTTGCTCAAGGCCTCCTTGTACATCCTGTTGCCGATGTTCACGGCTATGTCCTTGCCCTCCACCCAGGCGGCCATGGAAAGGACGTCGGTCAGGGGGAACCGGCCCGGGGTCCACGTGGCTGTGAAATACCCCATGTCGGAGAGCCCCTTGGCGACGATATCGTAGTGCTCGGGACCCTTGCCCAGGGCAGCGCCTGCGTACAGGGTGTAGGTGATGCGGCCGTTGCTCTTCTTCTTCAGTTCCTCCAGCATCGGTGTCCACACCGTTTTCACCTCCCTGCTGGCCGGGGGATGCCAGGTGCTGAACTTGAGCTGCATCTTGGACTGGGCCAGGGCACCGGAAGGCACCATGAAAAGCGCCAACAGGGCGAAAACCAGAAAGCCAACCCCTAATCTCCTTCTCATAACAACACCTCCCTGATTAAGAATGTTGACGATATGAAACCACACTTGTCCCCGCCGCCACAACGTTCATCATCCTCTCAGCGCAACTGCGTTTCGATCTCCGGACAGAGGAACCGAACTTCATCGACCCGGGCCGGACTCATGCCGTTCTCACTGGCGATGATTTCCTGAACAATCCGCAGGCCCCTGGAAATGTGTTCCCTGGTCAGTTGCACGGCCAGGGCGAGATCCCGTCCTTTCACCGCCCTCAGGATGGCGATGTGGAGATCCAGGGATTCCCGGAGGTGTTCGCCCCGGGTCAGCGACATCCCGCTGTATCTCTTCACCTGGTTATGGAGCATCTGGAGGATCTTGCCGAGACGCCAGTGCCTCGAGATTTCAACCATGATGCCATGGTACCGCTCGTTCAGGGCCTGATACCTCAGCACGTCGGCAGGTTCGGCCCTGACGCATTCCTCCATATCCCGGACCACCTTTTCCAGTGCCTGCATGTCCCCTTCGGAGATTCTGTCAAAGGCGAGTCTCGTGGCCAGTTCATAGAGGGCGGATTTGAGCGTATAGATCTCCCACGCATCCCTCTCGGTGATGGTGAGTACAAAGGCGCCGCGATTCGGTCTTCGGGTGATGAGTCCCTGGGCCTCCAGGATCTTGAAGGCCTCCCGGATGGGTGGACGACTGATGCCGAGTGAGGATGCGACCTCCTGTTCCTTGATCTGCTGGCCGGGCTTCAATTCCCCCCGGATGATGCAGCCTTCCAGGTACCTGGTCGCACTGTCCACGATGGATTCAATCTTGAGCATGAGACCCTTTGATCTTTCAAGATTGTCTATTGTCTACAATCCTTCACCAATCCGGTTTTTATGTCAAGCGAAAAACCAATTTGACAAAGAACTGGGCTTGAGAATAGATTGAATACGTCGAAATCTCATATCATTTCCCCGAAAGAAGAGGTGTGACTTGCTCCACATAGCCACAGTTGAACAGATCAAGAAGGGCCTGGTTACGGATGTTTACTTCGAGAGGACCAGGCAGATCCTGAAGGCCAAGGGCATAGACAGGGAAGTGCGTGCCGAATTCATGGCCAAGCGCCTGCCAACCGACTGGTCATGGGCCGTGCTGGCCGGCGTGGCCGAGTGCATCGCCCTGATCAGGGATCTGCCCGTGGATTTCAGGATCATGAAGGAAGGAACCCTTTTCCGGCCGTATGAACCGGTGATGGAGATCCGTGGAAAGTACCTGGACTTCGGTCGCTTCGAAACGGCCATCCTGGGGTTGCTCTGCCAGGCATCCGGTGTGGCCACCATGGCGGCCCGGTGCCGTAAGGCCGCCGGCAGAAGCACTCTCCTGAGTTTTGGCGCGCGCCGCATGCATCCGGCTGTGTCTCCCATGGTGGAGAGGAACGCCTACATCGGTGGATGTGACGGCGTGGCCCTGGTCCTGGGCGCTGATCTCGTGGGACAGAAACCCTTCGGAACCATCCCTCACGCCCTGGTCCTGCTCATGGGAGACACGGTGGAGGCCACCCGGGCCTTCCATGAGGTCGTTGAACCGGAAGTCAAGAGGGTGAGCCTCATTGACACCTTCAATGACGAGAAGTTCGAGGCCATCAGGGTGGCCGAGGCCCTCGGAAAACACCTTTTTGCCGTTCGCCTGGATACCCCCAGTTCCAGGAGGGGGGATTTTCTCCGCATCATGGAGGAAGTCCGCTGGGAGCTGGATCTGCGAGGCTACAAGCACGTGAAGATCATCCTGAGCGGGGGCCTGGACGAATACGAGATACCCAGGTATCACCCCTTCGCCGATGTCTTTGCGGTCGGAACGGCCATCAGCAACGCGCCGGTGGTGGATCTCTCCATGGATATCGTCGAGATCGACGGGGAGCCCGTGGCAAAGAGGGGGAAGATGTCCGGCGCCAAGAGGGTCTTGCGGTGTCGCCGCTGTTTCCGGACAACCGTGTTGCCCCTCGCCGAGAGGGCGCCCTCTTCGTGTGCGTGCGGCGGCAAGACCGAGGAATTGCTCCTCCCCATGGTCGAGGGGGGAAAGCAGAAGAGGGCCCTGCCCGGGGCCGACCGAATCCGTGATCACGTGCTCCGGCAGCTGGAGAAGGTCGATCTGGAAGGCCCGGAGTCCCACGATCACGAGGAAAGGCGTGGAGGTGCAAAGAAAAAGCCGCATCAGGGTCGATAAGCTCTCCCGCTTTCTCGCCTACGTTCTCGGGCACCGGCCCGATGAATTCGGTCTTGTCCCGGACCCAACCGGGTTCGTCACCCTCAGGGAACTCCTCCGGGCGATCCACGAAGAACCCGGATGGGGATACGTGAGGGAGGGTGACATTCGTGAAGTCCTGGTCGGGAAAGACCGCTCCCTCTTCGAGTGCGACGGTGAGCGCATCAGGGCACTGGAAAGACGTTGGGAGATGACCCTCGATGCGACCGAAGTGAACCTGCCCAAAATCCTGTACGTGGCTGTTCGAAGAAGGGCCCACGCCCATGTGATGGAAAAGGGCCTTGTCTCAGAGCGATTCATGGGCCTCGCCCCTGAACCGGAAACGGCCCTCAGGATCGGCCGGCGCAGGGACCAGAGGCCGGTCCTGCTGGAGGTTCTCGCTGCCCCTGCACACCGGGAAGGCATTCCCTTTGTTCCTTTCGGCCGCCTCTACCTGACCCGGGAGGTCCCTGCCCGATTCCTTTCCGGTCCCCCGGTGGAGGAGCAGGTGGACAGGAGAGGGAAAGAACCGAAGGCCACCCCGAAACCCGCTGACTTTGCGCCCGGCACATTCGTCCTGGAGGCCCGGAGAGACCCTGATCTCTCAAGGCGGGACCTGGGGAGGAAGGCCAGGGGATGGAAAGCGGATGCAAGAAAGCTTCGCAAGAGGAGAGCCCAATGAATGAACAACCCCCGCTGTTTGCCAAGATTTTCTACCCCCAGAGCATCGCCGTTGTGGGCGTTTCTCCTGAAGAAGGGAACCTCGCCAGAAACATCGTGCTCAACTCCCTGACCTTTGGGTTCAAGGGAGAGATATTCTCCGTGGGCCTTACGGAGGGCGTGGCCTTCGGACAGAGGATCTACCCCTCCCTGGAAAGCATCCATCGGGAAATCGATCTGGCCGTGATCCTCACACCGGCCCGCACCATACCCGGGATCCTGGAACAGTGCGGCCGCAGGGGAATCCATGCGGTCGTGATCGAATCCGGAGGGTTCTCCGAACTGGGGGAAGAAGGCAGGCCCCTGGAAAGGGCCTGCGTGGAGGTGGCGGACCGTTACGGCATCCGCTTCGTGGGTCCCAACGGCATCGGCGTCACGAACATGGAACAGGGCCTTGCCCTTCCCTTCATGCCCCTCAGGAGGGACCTCACCCTCGGCCCCGTTTCCATTCTCGCCCAGAGCGGCGGCGTGGGGCTCAGCTACCTGGGCTTTCTGACGGACGAGAGGATCGGCATCAACAAGTTCGTCTCCATGGGGAACAAACTCAACATTGACGAGAACGACCTGCTCGAGTACCTGATCCAGGACCCGGGGACCAAGATCATACTCATGTATCTGGAAGGGTTTACCAACGGAAGGAGTTTCGTGGAGATCGCCTCCAGGTCGGAAAAGCCCATCCTGGTTCACAAATCCAATCGCTTCGAGAGCAGCGCCCAGATCGCCCACTCCCACACCACCGCCCTTTTCGCGGACGACAAGCTGGTGGACTATGCCCTGGACCAGGCCGGATGTGTGCGCGTCAACACCATGGACGATGCGATGCACTACATCAAGAGCCTCACGCTCCCCTCCCTGAAAGGCAACCGGCTCGCCGTGGTCTGCCGGTCGGGGGGGCACGCGGTGATTGCCGCCGATGCATGCGGGTACTACGGTTTCCAACTCCCCCGTTTTCCCGAGGAGATGCTGAGACGGATCGAGACCCACGTCCGGGCCCGCGTGATCCGGCTGCAAAACCCGCTGGACCTGGGGGACCTCTTTGAACTGGAGTTCTACACCCACATCGTGGAGGAGTTGCTGAAAATGGAGGACGTGGACGGCGTGCTCCTGGGGCACGGCTACCGCAAGGGATACGAAGAGGAGGCCTCCCGCAGTCTCTTCAAGAAGGTGGAGGACCTGGTGGAGAAATACCGCAAGCCGGTGGCGACTGTGGTCATGACCGAGGCATCCGAGAAAGAGTACTTGCGAAAGAACGTGAGGATACCGATCTTTGATTCGCCCGAGAATGCCATGCGGGCCTTCCACCTCTCCCACAGGTGGATCTCCCGAAGGCCCGTGTCTCTCGGCATGGAAGTCATTGAGGGCGTGGAGGAAGAGAGGGCCGGGAGCATTCTGGAAAAGGCGAACGCCCGGGACCACCTCTTCCTGGGTGAAGCCATGCAGCTCATTTCGTGCTACGGTTTTTGCCTGCCGCCCTACGCCCTTGCCCGAACGGAGGAAGAGGCGGTCCAGGTCTGGCAGGGGATGGGCGCACCGGTGGCCATGAAGATCAACCTGCCCCACATCTCCCATAAGACCGACAAGGGCGCCCTGCGTCTTGACCTGACCTCGGAGGGGGAGATCCGCTCCGCCTTCCAGGAACTCAGGGGGGTGGCGGGGGGAGATCTGGAGGTGCTGATCCAGCAGATGGCCCCCCCGGGCCGGGAGATCATCCTCGGGGGGAGACAGGACGCCTCTTTCGGTCCTGTGGTCCTCTTCGGCCTGGGTGGCGTGCTCGTGGAGGTCTTCGAGGACGCGGTCTGGAGGCTGGCCCCTCTCGGACACGAAGAGGCGGCGCACATGGTCCATGGCATCCGGGCTGCCCGATTGCTCTCAGGGGTGCGCGGCGAAGGCCCTTACGATCTTGAGGCCCTCCTGGACCTCCTGGTGAGGTTGTCCCACCTGCTCGTGACCTTCCCCCGGATTCGGGAAATCGACATCAACCCGGTCATGGTCTTTCCACAGGGACAGGGGGCCCAGGCCGTGGATGCCAGGGTCGTTCTGGGATAAGCACCCTTCAGGCTCAGGACGATGTGTTTCCGCCCCGTGCGAAGGACCTGATTCAAGGCCGTCTTCAGGTCATCAGCGGCAAGGGTATCCAGCGTACCTGTGAGTTCCACGACTACAACATCGTCTCCCTGTTTGGTAGCCATCTGAAACGCCATGATTCAATCTCCTTCGCCTCATGCAGGACTACAACCACAATCGGATTCGACCTCTCTGCCTCCCCCGTTACACGTGAGACAATTCAACTGGGGTGTGAGATAGCTTTCTCTCTGCACAGAGAAAAGTTGCATTTTTAGGGCGAAAAATCAACAATACCGGGAACATTGAGAAATCGCTATCCCCTCTCCCCTCGCAGGGGAGAGGGCGAGGGTGAGGGGTGGGGGTGAGTCGAGCCTTGAAGAAAAAACCCGCTAAAGGCAAGAAACCGAGTCCCACTCCTGCGGTCGCGGAGAGGCCGCCCTTGCTTTTCCCCTGGGAGAGGCTCTGCCTTGCCCTCATTGTCACCGTATCCCTGGCCCTTTCGGGAACCTATCTTTATCAGCTCCACAGCACCGGCCTCGTGAACATGAACTTCGAGACGGGCATCGATTCTCTCACCTTCCATGTGCGCGGGATCTCCGTCTCTAAAGGCGAGGTTTTATGGCTGAAGGAAAAACAGGCCCTCTATCCCGCCATCGTGGGCGGCCTTTACGCCCTTTTCGGCGTGAAGCCCCTGTGGGTCTTTGTCTTCCAGGTCCTGCTCCTCCCCTTGGGGTGTATTCTGCTCTACGCCCTGGGAAAGAGGATCTTCCATCCCGCTGCGGGCATCCTGGCGGCAGGGCTCTGGGCTGTCTATCCCGTTTCCATCTTCTTCTCCGGGCTCATGGTCCGGGCCGTGCTCATCACTTT
>JAFGPH010000171.1 GCA_016926135.1 Deltaproteobacteria bacterium | reverse complement strand
GTCGTTTCGATCCCTCTGCTCCCGGGAGAGTCCGTCACGACCTCCGGGATCCGGGTGCAGGACGGCCGGATCCATGTCCAGATGGACCCCAGGATGCGGGAAATAAGGTGGGATTCGGCCCTGAAAAAGGAAACGGTCCTCACGATCAAGGCACCGACCTCTGCTCCCTGGACCGAATCCTGGACCCTTGAGACGAGTCCCATCTGGCACTGCGACCTCTCCGGGATTGCCGTCATCCACCACCAGGACCAGGAGGGATACTGGAGACCGCAATGGAAACCATGGCCGGGCGAAGAGGTCACGATAAAGATCTCCCGCCCCAAACCGATCCCCGGGCAGGTGGTCACGATCGACGGCGCCAACCTGACCTTCACGCCGGGACAGCGTTTCAGCAAGGCGGCCCTCGCCCTGAATATCCGGACCAGCCGGGGCGGGCAGCACAACATCCTCCTGCCGGAGGGGGCCAGACTCCAAAGGGTGAAGATCCAGGGCAGAGAACAGCCTATCCGGGAGCAGGGCCGCGACATCATCTTGCCCCTCCAGCCCGGGGCCCAGAGCGTCGAGGTGGAATGGCATGAAAGTGCCGATTCTTCCCTGATGCTCAGGGCACCGGAGGTCGAAATCGGGGAAGAGGCCGTCAATGCCGACGTGACCATCCAGATGCCAGGGAACCGCTGGATTCTCTGGGTCAGTGGACCACAACTGGGTCCGGCTGTGCTCTTCTGGTCCTACCTTGTGGTTATTGTCCTGGCGGCCCTGGTTTTGGGAAGGGTTCCCTGGACGCCCCTCAAGACCCTGCACTGGTTGCTTCTGGGGCTGGGATTGACCCAGGTCCACCCCCTCCTGTCCATCATGATCGTCGGCTGGTTCCTGGCCCTGGGTCTGCGACAGAAGCGTGAATTGTCGGCCGGGCCTTTCTCCTTCAACCTGCTCCAGATCCTCCTTGTGGTGTGGAGCATCGCCGCCCTTATCGGACTCTATATGGCTATCCAGAAGGGGCTTTTGGGCATTCCCCATATGCAGATCGCCGGCAACGGTTCCCGTGATTTCTTTCTCCACTGGACCCAGGACCGGATCGGCAGTACCATGCCCAGGCCCACGGTCTTTTCCCTTCACCTCATGGTGTTTCGTCTTCTCATGCTCGCCTGGGCCCTGTGGTTGGCCTATTCCCTGCTGAAATGGCTCCGCTGGGGCTGGGAGTGCTTCAACGAGGGCGGTGTGTGGAAAAAAATCATCCTGAGAAAAAAGACGGTGTCCCAGGAACCGGAGGAGAAGTAGTACATTATTGAAGCAGCAGAGGGGGATGAGAAAGCTATGGCAGATGAGATAATCTTTGAGAAAAGGGGCCGGACCGCCTATATCACACTGAACAGGCCAAAGCAGAACAACGCCATCAATCTGACCGTCAGACAGGGCCTCTGCGATGCCTGGGAGGAGATCGACCGGGATCCGGATATCTATACCGCCGTCATCACCGGTGGGGAAGACATCTTTTCCACCGGCCAGGATCTGCAGGAACTGGCTCAGTTCAAGGAAAAGGACCCGCTTGGGGATCTGCCTTTGAACGACCTTCGGACCTTCGGCGCCCATGTCCAAAAGCCCGTTATCGCGGCCATCGGTGGCTACTGTCTGGGTTTCGGGTTTCTCATGACCATGGTCGGTGCCGATATCCGCATTGCCTCGGATGGGGCGCGGTTCGGCATGCCCGAGGTCAAGGTCGCCGTTCCCCCTTCCATCGGGATCCCTCCCATAGTGGCCAGACATTTTCCACCGGCCATGGCCATGGAACTGTTCCTCACAGGAGATGAAATGAGCGCCGAAGAGGCCCACAGGGTGGGCTTTGTCAACAAGATCGTCCCCCCCGGCAAGCTGCTTTCTACGGCCCAGGCCTATGCCGAGAAGATCAATCGGTTCAGCCCACTCATCGTAAAGAACATCAAGAAGGTCTTTAAAGAGGTCATCGCCCCCGACCCCAAAGATATCGCCTTCTCCGATGCCATGTGCATGCTCGGTCGCCACAGTCAAGACTATCTGGAAGGGCCGAGGGCCTTCAAAGAAAAGAGAAAGCCCGTCTGGAAGGGATGTTAGTAGGTCAGGACCTTTTCCCGATCAAGGCAACCATGGCAACCATCGTCGGTCTCACTAATCCTCCACGCTCGGTAATCACGCCCATCCGGTCCTTTCCTGGGGGGCTGGTGCATTTTTAGATGCCAAATGGTTATTAGGATTTCGGCTTGATCCCATGATTGATTCTGAAGATAAGAAGAGTGGCGAAGAACAACAGGGTATGACCCCTTCCCTGCGTGCCTCTATAGGCGACGGGGCGTCTCATGCCGTGATGATGGGGTGCGGCGAGAACTACCTCGGACCCTTCGGCATATTCCTTCGGGCCACAACGCTCCAGGTTGGACTCCTGGCAACCCTGCCCCAACTCTTCGGGGCCCTCATGCAGTGGTTCGGCGCCCATAAGATGGATCGTATCAGGAGTCGCCGAAGAGCGATCGTTGCAGGGGCCGCCACCCAGGCCCTGACCCTCATCCCCATGGCGCTCATTCCTTTCCTGTTTGGAAAGACCTCCCTGTCGATCCTCTGCCTCCTGGCCTTGATGATAGTCTACCACGGCGCCAACGGTACTGTGGTGCCGGTCTGGAACAGCCTGATCGGGGACCTGGTGCCGGCGGGGATCAGGGGACGTTTTTTCGGGCACCGAAACCGCCTGACCGGGATGAGCACCTTTATCGCGCTCATGCTGGCCGGCCTGACGCTGCATGTCTTCGAGCGAAGAGGCCTTCCAGCGGTGGGCTTCCTGATTATCTTTTCGGTGGCCTTCCTGGCCCGGCTGAATTCAGTCCGCTGGCTGTCAAAATACGATGATCCGGAGTTCCAGGTTTCGGCGGAACAAATCTTCACCTTCCGCCAGTTCCTGCGCCGGTCTCCCCATTCCAATTTTGCCAAGTTCGTCTTTTTCTTCGCGGCGATCAATTTCGGGGTCGCCTTCTCGGCCCCCTATTTTGCCCTGTATATGCTTCGGGACCTGCGTTTTTCCTATGTCGAGTTCACTGCGGTCACGGGCGTGGCCACCATTACACAGTTCCTCACCTTCAGGTATTGGGGCGGACTGAGCGACCGGTTCGGCAACAAGAAGATCCTCAATGTGTGCGGC
>JAFGPH010000170.1 GCA_016926135.1 Deltaproteobacteria bacterium | reverse complement strand
CGAGCATCGTTTTCATCATCTATGCCGGGCTCACCGAGGAGTCCATCGGGAAGCTCTTCATGGCAGGTTTCATTCCGGGGATCCTGGAGGCGGTTTTCTACATTCTCACGATCTACATCCTGTGCAAAATCAATCCCGATCTGGGGCCGCCGGGACCCTCTTCCACGTTCAGGGAAAAGCTCATTTCCCTGAAAGACACCTGGGGGATCCTGGTCCTTTTCCTCCTGGTCATCGGGGGGATTTACCTGGGTCTCTTCACGGCCACCGAGGCGGCCGGTGTGGGGGCCTTCGGGGCGCTCCTCCTGGGGTTTCTCAGGCAAAAACTGACGCGGGCGAAATTGCTGAATGCCCTCAACGATGCCTGCAAGAACACCGCCATGCTCCTTCTCATGCTCATCGGCGCTGACATCTTCAGTTACTTTCTCACCATGTCCCAGATCCCTTTTCTGCTCTCCGACTTCGCCGTCTCCCTGCCCTTTCCCAAGGCGGTGACCATGTGGACCATCCTTCTGGTGTATATCATCCTGGGTGGAATCATGCCCGTCATCCCGGCGGTGATCCTGACCATCCCCATCTTTTACCCCGTGATCACGGGACTGGGGTACGATCCGGTCTGGTTCGGAGTGATCGTGGTGATGGTGGTGGAAGTCGGGCAGATCACACCGCCCGTGGGCATCAACGTGTTTGCCCTGGCAGGGGTGGCCAAGGACGTGCCCCTGGGGACCATTTTCAAAGGGATCTTCCCGTTTCTGGTCGCGGACATTGTGCGCCTCGCACTCGTGTTCTTTTTCCCGGCCCTTGCCCTGTTCCTTCCCTCCCTCATGGGGGGATAGAAAGGAGCGGGCCGAACAGAGGAGGAATCGCCCCCCATGAATCTGATCATCGTGACCATCGACAGTCTCAGGAAAGACTACATGGGTTGCTACGGCAACCCCTGGATCCGAACCCCGAACATGGACCGGTTTTTTGAACGGGCGATCGTCTTCGACCGCCTGCGCATGAACGGGATCCCCACCATCCCGTTTCGACGGGGTCTCATGCTGGGCAGAAGGATCTTCCCCTTCAAGGATGCGATGAAAGTGGGCTCAGCCCCGCTGGGCTGGCAGCCCATGAAGGAGGAAGAAATTACACTGCAGGATGTCCTCCAGCAGGCCGGGTATGTGACCGCCATGGTGACCGATGTGTATCACTATTTCCGGCCGGGCATGAACTTTCACAAAGGGTTCGACTCGTGGCAGTTGATCCGGGGGCACGAAGGGGACCCCTACGTGACGGAACCTTCCCGCCAGGACCCCGATGAAAAAATGGATCCCGCCCTTCGGGGCAGGAGAATGCAGAACCTCTTCGAGCAGTACGTGCGCAACGCAGACACGATCCGCTACGAAGAGGACTGCTTCGCCCCCCGCGTGTTTCGAACGGCGGAAAAGTGGCTCCAGAAGAACGCCCGGCATTACGAGAACTTTTTTCTCTACATCGACTGCTTCGACCCCCACGAGCCCTGGGACCCCCCAAAGGAGTACGTCTCCCTCTATGACCCCGGCTACCGGGGCATGGAATACATCTTTCCCCAGAACGGCCCGTGCGACCACCTGTCCAAAGAAGAAATCAAGCACATTCAGGCCCTGTATGCGGGCAAGGTGAGCCTGGTGGACCGCTGGTTCGGCCACTTCATGGAGAAGTTCTTCCTCATGGGTCTGGAGAAGGACACGCTGGTCCTGTTTCTTTCGGACCACGGGCTTCAGCTGGGCGACCACGGGCTCATGAAGAAGCTCTCCAAGGGCATGTTCACGGAACTCCTGGAGGTGCCCATGATGCTGCTCGTCCCCGGTTCCTCCCACAAGCGCGTCCAGGGATTTGTGCAGGAAGAGGACATCGCGCCCACCCTCCTGAAGCTTCTGGGGTTGCAGGCCCCCCCCTCCATGACCGGCCTGGACCTTTGGCCCATGGTAAGCGGGGAGAAGAAGGTGCTGCGGGACCATGTGGTGGGCGGGTTTCACACCTGGGCCTACGTGCAGGACGATCAATATCACTACTTCCGCAACCTGGTGGATGACCCGAAGGCATATCTCTTCGACCTGCAGAAGGATGTGCCGATGCTGGACAACCTCTCCGATAAGGAGCCGGGGGCAAGGGATCGCATGGAGAAGAAGCTCCAGGCCGGCCTGGAGGGTTGGCTGCCGCCGCGGGAACTGCTGGGCACCCGGATCTATGACCTGCCCTATGTCCCTTTCAGGCTGAGATCCGAACCCGGCTTGTGAGCAATCTGTTTTCCGGGGAGCGCGAAAAGGCCTCTCCGCCCCCGACGGGGGGATGGACGCACGGGCAGCCCTTTGGGGAAGCCCTTTGAGGGGGGTTCCGTCCCTGGGTGGATCATCCGGATAAAGGCATTGGCCGCAGGGGAGAGATACTTCCGTCTTCGCAGGATCAACCCGTACCGTCTTGCCTCAAAAAAGCGATCCAGGGAGAAGATATCCAATCTCTGCCGGTCCCTCGCCGTGAGGGCATAGTCATCCAGGATGGAGACCCCGAGACCCATGGACACGTATTTTTTCACAGAATCATAGTTGTTGAGAACCAGCCGGACCTTCAGGTCCAGCCCCTCATCCAGGAAGCGTTTCTCCACATAGGGGACCAGGGTGCTGGAACGGGGATAGAAGATAAATGGAGCTTTTGAGATCTCTTCGAGTGAGGAATCCCCTCCGAGTGAAAAGGGATTCTTCTTGGGGGTGATGAGGACCAGCTTCGTTTCAAACAGGTCATGATACTGAAAGCCGTCCGGCACCTTGAACATATGGGCAATCCCGAAATCCACCTCCGCCGATTCCACCTTTCCCAGGATCATCTCCAGGCCGCCCCCCTCGATGTCCAGGTCCACCTCGGGGTGGCTCTTTCGGAATTCGGCGACAAAAGGGGGTAGGAAGAAGTGAATGATTGCATGGGTAGTCGCCATCAGCACCCTTCCCTTCAGTTCCAGGGGTCTCTGTCCGACATCTCCTTTCATCTCCTCGACGATTTCAAAGAGGGAGATGACTTTCCGGAGCAAAACCCTCCCCTCCGGGGTCAGCTCCATCCTTCCGGAAGATCGGTCAAAGAGGCTCACCCCGAACTCGGTCTCCAGGCACTTGATCTGATGGCTCACGGTGGGCTGGTTTCTGCCCATCTCCAGTGCCGCCCGGGTGACGCTACCCCGCTTGGCCACATAGTAGAACCCCCGCAGCCACTGGAAAAAATCTCCGCCGATTTGCTCGATCATAATCGACCTCTATGCCGAAAGGGGGTCAGGGCTTTCCTCCAGAAAAGGCGCCGTTCGCTTCTCTTTTGTGAGGTCATAGATTAGATGAATCTGCATTGAAATACAATCGATTATGCGAATGAACGGAAGAGACGTACCCTGGAGGGTATCCGAGCCGGTGAAGCAAGGGAAAAGAAGGAAGGTGAGCGTGAAGATGCTTTTGGAGAAACCATCTCGAGTCCATCAGCTGATGGAAATAGGATAGCAGGCAGGAGGAATCACCATGGAAGTCAGAGAAAGCGCCGCGTGCGGAATCTCCCAGAGGGAGTTCACGATAGACTTCGACACCGAGGAGCTTCCCGACATCTACCGGGTCTTTCGGTACGCCCAGGACGGTACCGGTTTTTATGACGAGGATTTTCTGGAGGACCTGAAATCCCAGATGTCCTACATCATCGGTCCTTCGCTCCAGGAAGACGCGCCCGAGGCTGTCGAGGAGGGGATCCTTCACTGGGAGGATGAAGGAGGCTCCTTCCATCTCATCCTGAACGAGGAGGAATCCCGCAAGCTCCGGGAGATCCTTTCCGGGGTCGACCACCCCGGAGAAGGGTTTGACCGGGATCTCCTTCAGAGGCTCATGGACCAGATGATGGAACTGGCGCCCAGCATTCTGCAGAACCTGCCGGTCATCAACCGGTAAGAAAGGAGAACCCGTCATGAACGTCATCGTGATCGTGAACGACACCTGGCGCTGGGATCATCTCGGATACAACGGCAACACCTGGATCCGGACGCCGAACCTCGACCGGCTGGCCTCGGAGAGCGCGGTCTTCGACCGTTGCTACGCCGAAGGGCTCCCCACCGTGCCCACGCGTACCACCTTTTTCACGGGCCGCTTCACCTTCCCCTTCCGGGGCTGGCAGCGCCTGGAGCCCACCGATATCCTGCTGGCGGAGATCCTCTGGAATCAGGGCTACACCTCGGCCATGATCACGGACGTGTACCACCTGCACAAACCCTCCATGGCCTTTGAGAGGGGCTTTGATTTCACAAAACATATCCGGGGACATGAAGGTGACCCCTACGTGGTGGACCCCTCCATTGAGGTGGATGTTGAGCGTTTCTACAAGGGGGATGGGAAGGATAAGTCCGTGAAGGCACAGCTCACCCAGTACCTGCGAAACGTGCACGACTGGAAGGGCGAGGAGGACACCTTTGTGGCCCGCGTCCTGAAGGAAGGCGTGAAGTGGCTGGAGGAGCAGAAACAGAGGGACCGTCTGTTCCTTTGGCTCGACTGCTTCGACCCGCACGAACCCTGGGACCCGCCCCCGCCCTATAACCGGATGTACACGGACCCTGAATACAACGGCAAGGACATCATCCACCCCATCCCTGGCAAGGTGGACGGATACCTGACCCCGGAAGAGCTTCATCACGTCAAGATGCTCTATGCCGGCAAGGTGACCCTCTGCGACCGCTGGATCGGCTATTTTCTGGACCGGATCCGGGAAATGGGCCTCCTGGACAACTCCCTTGTCCTCTTTACCACCGATCACGGGGCACCTTTCGGGGAGCACGGCTACATCAAGAAGGCCGAGCCCGGGCTGCACGAAAACCTCATCCACATCCCCCTGATCATCCGCCACCCCGAAGGATTGGCGTCCGGCAAACGCTTCGACGCCTTGGTGGAGACCACGGAAGTCCTCCCCACCATCCTGGATTTTCTGAAGGTGCCGAAGCCCCCCAAGATCCACGGCGAGAGCCTGCTGCCCCTCATGTCCGGCCGGAAACAGGCCATTCGGCAATATGCCTACACAGGGCATTTCAAACGCAACTGGGGGGTGCTCGACCACGAATGGAAATTCGTGCTGAACTTCGACAAGGGCAAGGACAACGAACTCTACAACCTGCAGGAAGATCCGGGGGAGCACCACAACCTGCTGACCGACGCACAGGACAAGGCCGCACAGCTGGAACTCGATCTCCGCCGGTTCGTGGCCAACCTTCGGTAACCGCGGCTTTTACGAGACCGTCAAGGGAGATCGAGTCATAGGTCCGGAATGATCTCGGGCCCGGGGGGATGGGATGAACGATCGGGCGGTCTTATGACACGGATGGCGTCTCCGATGTCGAAGGCCATCAGGTCCTCTCCGATCTCCAGCGGACCCGCATAGGTTGTCCGGGTCCTTTCGATGATCTCTTCCGTGCCTATTTTAAACAGAACCATGTGTGTGTAAACAGCCAGTTTGGGGCTTACGCGGGTGAACAGCTCCCCCGCCTCCTCGGGCGGGATGTGCAGCGCCATGATCCTGCGGTATCGCTCCGACACCTGGAGATCCTCGGGCCGGGCCGCGCCCACATTGTGGACCAGCAGGTCGGCCCCCATGGCATGCCGGATGAGGTTTTCGCTGAACCGGGTATCCCCGGAAAGCACGACCGATCGGCCTTCGAAATCGATTCGGTAGCCGTAGGACGGCTGGATGGGCCGATGGTCCACCTCAAAGGCGGTCACCTTCACGCCTTCCTTTTCAAAGACCACCCCCTCTGCGACATCCTGAGCCGCGATTCCGGCCCCTTCCACCGGAAGCAGGTCATGGACCGGCCGGATGGCGAGGTCGAACTCAAATGCCTCTTCCAGCTTACGCATCATCCTTTTCGTGCCCGGCGGCCCCCAGACGTAAAAGGGTTCCGTCCATCGCCCGAAAATCCACGGCGTGAGCCAGAGGTCCGGGATGCCCACGGTGTGGTCGGAGTGAAGATGGGTGAGGAACAGCTTGTTTGCCTCCTTGATGGCCGTGGCTGTCTCGGAGAGACGCAGTAAGGTGCGGCGGCCGCAGTCGAAAATGAGCCTTTGCCCTCCCGCCTGCACCAGTGTGCTGGAGCCGCCGCGATGGGGGTCGGGATGAGGCACGCCGGTGCCCAGAAGAGTCACCCTGAAATCTTTTGAAGCCATACTTTCTCCTTCCGTGCGTATCGAAGTGTTTCTCATTTTCATCTTCGTGTCTGAAGGAGGACATCCTTGACTAAGCCTGAATTCCGAAGATAGGGGATTCTGTTCCTCCTGAGAGAGGCTGCAACAGCCTTTGGGAACTCAACGGAAGGAGGCACAGAATCGTAAACAAAGAGATTAGGTCGATTCCTGGAAAAAGGAAAGTGGTTTTGAGGGGGACAAAGAGGTCGGTGACGCCTTATGGGGGAGTGGCGGTAAACTCTCTGACTCCCTTTGCGCCTCCTGTATTCGAAACCATCAAGTTCAAGTGCCCGAACGAGGTCTCGGACAGGGGTGTTCTTCAGAAGATGAATCATACCGACACGGCTACGGCGGGCTCATCAATGACCTGGATCGCACTCGGAATGCTGGGAAGGATGCCTTCAGCGTCTCTCATGTCTTCCAGATATGCCTCGGCAGCATCCCTGATGTTCGCAAGGGCTTCCTGCTGAGAATAGCCCCAGCTTGAACATCCGGGGAGAGAGGGGATTGCGGCACTCCAGCGACCATCGGCATCACTCGTGAGATCCACCTTGAAAATAATGGTTTTCATTCCCAATCTCCTGTTTGAACAAGGGGCTGATTACAAAATACCCTTGATCCGCCTCGGTGTCAAATCGCTGACCGCTATTCAGTCCACCCCGAAGAGATAGATTCCTGACATGCATGTCCCCACACGATAACCCCTAACCAATCGGCAAAGGTAGTAGGAACCCCCATTGAGGCGGTAGGTCCCTCGGACGGACTTACCGCCTTTTTCATGGAGGCACCCCAATGGTATTCGTTGGTGAATCTGACGGGCGTGATCTGGGCGCGGGTGGAAAGTGCCCTAAGATCCTCCATCTTGACAATGACCCATTTACCGACAAAAGGTTTGAGTTTTGCTTTCATTGCCTACTTTCCCCTATCACTCTCCTCCCTCTTCGAACGACTCTCGGGGCAAATTGTGCGCCGCCGGTATGGTTTCCGGGTATTCTATTCAAGACGGCTTTTTACGAAGTCATCATTCAACGGTACCCACAGATTTAAGCCCAGGCACAAACAGAAAAGGGGTCATCCGGATGTTGTTGGATGACCCCTTCTTGAATTCTTGGTAGCGGGGAGAGGATTCGAACCTCTGACCTTCGGGTTATGAGCCCGACGAGCTACCAGGCTGCTCCACCCCGCGGTAAGAAATTAATATAACACCCTGGGTGGGGTAAGTCAAAATAAAATGTCATTTTTTTGTGGACCGGCAGCCGGAAGGGTCACCATGCATGCGTCACCGGGTCACACTCTCACATTGCGGACGTCATTTCGGAATGCAGAGAATCGAGCAAATTCAAACACCTTTCTGGATTCCGCCCTGGATTCAATCCGGGGTTCGCCGCGGCCGGTGAATGATCCCGATGCCTTTTCGGGGAATGATTTTTCGGTTGGCAGGCGAATCCGATTGCAGATCACGGACCTCCCATGCCCCGGAGGGAGGTGCGTCGCCTGTCAGGACGGGAAGCGGATGATGAAGGTCGTTCCCCGGCCCGGACGGCTTTCGGCGTAGATCTCGCCCCCATGGGCCTGGATGATCTTATACGCGATCGCGAGCCCCAGCCCGAACCCCTTCTCCCGGGTGGTGTAAAAGGGTTCGAAAAGGTGCTGGATCTGCTCCTCAGGGATCCCCACGCCTTCATCTCCGATCCGGATCTCCACCCCTTCGGCAATCTGCTCCACGCTGACGGTGATCCGGCCTCCTTCCGGCATGGCCTCGCAGCCGTTGGAGAACAGGTTGATGAGGACCTGCTTCAACTTGTCCGGGTCGCAGTCGATCTCCCCCACAGCGCGGTCGTAGCGTCCCATGAACGAGTACTTGTCCGAGGGGTATACCCCGGACATGATCTTGATCACATCCTGGATGACGCCTGCCAGGTCCGTGGGCCTCTTCACCAGCCGGTAGGTTTTCGTGAAGTCCCCCAGTCCGGAGACAAGATGCTCCAGCCTCTTCACCTCCTCCAGGATCATGTCCATCTTGACCCCGTCCTTTTCCTCCTTGAGACCCCTGCGGATCTGCCCTGCGAAGCCGCCGATGATCATCAAAGGGTTCCTCAGCTCATGGGCCACGTGAGCCACGGCCTGGCCCACGGCCGCAAGCCTCTCGGACTGGAGAAGCTTTCTCTCGAGCTGCTGCTCCTGGGAGACGTCCCGGATAATGCCCGTGAAGGTCATTTTGTCCTCCAGCACGATGTGGGAGACGCTCAACTCAATGGGAAACTCCTCTCCCCCCTTTCGAATGGCCGTGAAATGCAGCGTCTTGCCCATGGCACTGGGCTCCCGGGTCTTCTTGAAGCGCTGTACGAATTCGCGGTGATTCCCATACCGGGCGGGCACCAGGATTTCCAGGTCCTTTCCGAGGATTTCCGCCGGTGCGTAGCCGAACATCTGCTGGGCCGCCTCGTTAAAGAGAACGATCTTGTGGTCCTCGTCGATGCTAAGGATGGCGCTCGTGGCCGTGTCCAGAATGGTTCTCAACTTCTTTTCAGAATATTGCAGTCGCCGGATCAGATTCCTGTACTCGGTCACGTCCCGAACGATCTCGATGAAATACTCCGGTACCCGGGATCCGCCCTTGAGCGGGTACATCAGGAGGAAGCACTCCCGGGTCCGACCTTCCGGGGTCTTGCGGATATGGGCGGCTTCCACCCTCTTCCCGGTTTCCAGTGCGATTTCCATGGGGCAACGATCTCCTTTGATCGCGCAGGGAGCAGTCGCCTTTTCCTTGATCTCGTAACACTTCCTTCCCAGCACCTCCTCCTTCCGGAGCCGCACGGCCTTCAGAAACGCCCGGTTGGCGTCCCGGATGGTGTGCGAGCGGTCCACCACCATGATCTCCTCGCTGATTCCATCAAAGAGCGCCGCCAGAAAAAGGCTTTCCATCTTGAGCGCTTCCAGCTCCTTTTCCAGGCGGGCAATCTTCTCCTGCAGGGCAGCCGCACTCTCCGGGGCTTTTCTCTTCCTCTCCATGATCATTCCCCTCTGCCGGGTGCATAGAAACAGTATTCGAGGGCAAGGATGTCGAACATCTCGTCCGTACCGTCCCGGATGGAACGAAAGAGGTCCTTCAGGGTACCGGCCTGAAACAGTGCCGCGCGGTATTCCTGGTCGTTGAAGAACAGGCTGTCCAGGGGCAGGAGCACATGATCGAGGGTCCCGCGCCAGTTCACGTCGAGCAGGCTCCTCAGGGTCACGGCTTTCCGGTAGACGTCCTTGAGGCATCCGGTGCGCAGTATGGGGCTCACCTGATGGATCATGCAGTCCACGAGGCCCGCCAGATAGTAAACTTCCCGCATCCTCTCCTCGTTTTCTCTGTATCGGAAAAGTCCCTGGACGGTGGCTGCCATGCCTCCCCGGAGGACGTAGTGGGACGGCATCTGCCGGACCCCGGCTCCTCCCTTTTCATGCACCTCCTTTCGGTGCTGCTCCAGTTTTCGGGCCTGGGACTTCAGCATCTGAATGAAATGGACGGAATCCCAGTCCGAATGCCTGAACTCCCAGGGCTTGGGGGTGATCAGGGTGTCCGGCATTCGCCGGGATCTGTCATGGAATGGGAGGACTTTGGCCATGGGGGAAGTGCCTAAAGTGCGCTAAAGTGCCTAGAGTGCCTAAAGTTTAAGGAATCGCCTGAAGCAAAATGTCCAGGCATTGAAAGTCATCGTTGCCGGAGCGAACCGGTTTTCCAGTCTATCGGGTCAAGTTGGAGCAGGTTAAGGTCTCCATCGCCGGTGCGTCTCAGTTTCGACCCTATGTCGCCTTGTTGGTGATTTCCAACTTTGACGGCTTCGCAAAAAGTCGAAAAAGGGTCTTTTCCGTTCATTCCGGTGAAAACCGGAATCCAGGATTTACAGCCAGTTACAAACCATCTGGACCCCGTTTTTCAACGGGGTGACAACTTTTTACCAGACCGTCAACTTTAGCGCACTTTAGGCACTCTAGGCACTTTAGCGCACTTTGTTCACGGTCTCGGATGGAACTTCTCGTGAATCTCCCTCAAGCGCTCGCGGGTCACGTGCGTGTAGATCTGTGTGGTGGAGATGTCGGCGTGGCCCAGCATGATCTGCACGGACCTCAGGTCCGCCCCGCACTCCAGAAGATGCGTGGCAAAGGAGTGGCGCAACAGGTGCGGTTTGATCTTCTGAGAAATCCCCGCCCTTCTTCCATACTCCCGTATGATTTTCCAGAAACCCTGCCGGGTGATGGGTTTGGCCCTCAGGTTCAGGAAGAGGTATGCAGAGCTTCCCCTTTTGAGGAGTGCGGGCCGCCCATCGGCCAGATACCCCCTCAGGGCCT
>JAFGPH010000169.1 GCA_016926135.1 Deltaproteobacteria bacterium | reverse complement strand
TTTGCGGTCACCTCGGAGGATTACCTGAACATCAACATCCGTTTCGGGTATCATTTTGTGGTCATCGACGCCCTGCTCGGCCCGGAATCAAGACAGAACTACATCTCCCTTCAGTTCAAGGGAGGCGGAGCGACCCTGGATCGGAGGTTCCGCAGGATCCGTTTTCTCGATCGTGTCTTGACGGGGCATGGTTTTGAAATCCGCTTGAGCGGGGACAGGATGGATGTGCGCCAGAGGGGAAACCCCCTTTCGGAGATGGAAAAGAAACTGGAGATGCTCGGTTTTCTGCTCGGGTTCACCCGACTTCTGGATCAGAAACTTGAAAATGATCATGAGGTGCAAAACGCTGCAGACCAATTCCTGGCTATGTATCCACCCTCATGAGCAAGCGGGAGATTTCCATGCCTGCATACCCCTTGACCTGGATCACGGAGCAATTGGCCGTCGGCCATGCCCCCATGTCCTACCAAGAACTGGACTCCATCCGAGAACAGGGGGTTGTGGCCATGGTCAACCTCTGCGGGGAATACTGCGATCTTCACCAGATAGAGAGAGACCACGGCTTTGAAGTCTACTACCTCCCTGTGGACGACGACCAGGCCCCCTCGCTCCAGGAGATGGAGAAGGCCCTCCAGTGGTTGGACGAATCGATTTACCTGGGAAAGAGGATACTCGTTCACTGTACCCACGGCATCGGCAGGACGGGCACCTTTGTCACGTCCTACCTCCTCCGCCGCGGCTTCAGCCTGAAGCTGGCCAGGAAGAAGTTGAAGAAGACCAGGGTCGAATCCACGAGTTTCAACCAGTGGTGGTTCCTGCGTAAATTCGGAAAGAAGGAAGGGGCACTGACCATTCGGGAGCCCTCGATTGAAGGAAGCCGTCTCGTCAACCTGAACCCTTACTTCGTGGAGTACGAAGCCCTGGTGGAGGAAGCGGAGGCTCTATTTCACCTCTTCCACCAGGACCGTCCTGAAACCCCTCGCTGCGGCCTGGATACGGATTCCTGCTGTCACCGCTTCTTCCAGGTCGAGCTTGTCGAAGCGGCGCATCTCAGCTACCATCTCAACAGGAAGCTCAGCAGCGAAGACCGTCTCCAGGCGATACAAAGGGGTATCGAGACAGACAGGGAGATCTGCAGGACGTTATCCAGCCCGGGGACAGGCAGGAATGAAGCGCGGGAAACTCCTCCCGGAAAGGCGCTGGAGCCGCCCGGATACCGCTGCCCCTTGAGCGTGCAGGCGAGGTGTATCGCCTTCGCCTCCCGCCCCGTGACATGCCGCCTGCATGGGATACCCTCCGCCCATTGCCTCGATGAACTCCAGGAAAGACTCGATGAACTCTCCAGACGGCTTTTCTTTGCCCTGAACGGGGTATTTTTGGAAGAGAAGCTCCACTTCCCCCTACCACATGTGGTCTCCGGGAAGTTCGTCCAGGACTACTTCAGCTTCATCACCAAACCCGCCCGATCATGAGCCCCCTCTCCTCCCTCTCCTTTCCTCATCCATTCTGAAGTGAACGCATGGACGAAGAAAAGGCAAAGAGGCTATGCATCCATGCCTATCTGATGAAGCCCCTTGACCCGAGGGCCCTGGCCAGTACCGTCCGCAAGGTGCTGGATGAGAAAAAACGGTTCGCCCCTCACTCCCGGGAACTCCGGGGACATCCCGGCTGGTATGGGAGCGATGGCCGGTTCCGGAGGGGTCAGCGAGACTGGCGTGCCCTCCCCCGGGCAAGGTACTCGTTCAGGAAGGCATCAATGGCTTCCACCTGTTCAGGCTCAAGGAAGTCACGACCGCCGTGACCCGCTCCCGTCAGGATGAGCAACTTCACCTTCACCCCTGCCTCCTTCAAGGCCTTGGCGAAGGCCTGGCTCTGTCGCACCGGAACCACCCTGTCCATGTCCCCGTGCATGATCAGGAATGGCGGATCGTCTCCGGACACGTGATAGATCGGGCTGGCCTTCTTTGCCACATGGGCAACTTCCTCGCCGCACCCACCCAGAAGAGAGGCGCTCGGCGAATCCGCCCATGCCGGATCCGTCGTAACAGGACTCAGATCGGCCCGGCCGTACCAGTCGATGACGGCCTGAACCTGGCTTGAAGCAGGATCATATCCCGGATCCCAATCCTCCACATCTCCCGCCGTACCCACTAGCGACGCGAGATGCCCCCCTGCGGACCCTCCCCACACCGCAATGCGAGTCGGATCGATCTTGAACTTCCTGGCATGAACCCGCAACCACCGGATTGCCGCCTTGCAGTCCTTGATCTGGGCCGGAAACTTGGCATCCTGGCTCAGGCGATAATTGATGCTGGCAACCACATAGCCCTTTCCAGACCAGGGCAAAGGGGGACAGCGCTCCTTGCTCCCATGCTTCCAGGCACCTCCATGGATCCACACAATCAGGGGAAACGGCCCTTTGCCGGTCTCGGGAACATACACGTCGAGCCTCTGTCGTTCATGCCCGTTCGGAACATAGGCAAGATCTCTGTGAGCCATTACCCCCGCGGGCGGCTGTGGAGGCATCGGCAAAGGAGGTCGCTCCTGAGCTGAGGCCGTTCCGATCCGAAGGGCGACCCACAATAACGACAGTATGATCAAACAATGTCTTATGCTGAAAGCGTTTTCCTCAATTTCAGGCATTCTAGGCACTTTAGGCATTTTAGAGCACTTCAGGCACTTCGGTCACGGATCATCTCTTCGGATTCGCTTCCGACCAGGCCTGGGTGAATTCGTCCACCTGATCCCTCACCTCTTCCCTGATCTCGGACAGGTGAGGGGTGACTCCGATTCCCCCGGGAAAGCTCAGGGTGCTGGCGAGAACCCGCACGTTGTTTCGAATCACCCTGATCGGTTCCCTCAACGACAACTGCACCTTGTATGCGTAACCCTTGGAGCACTTCAGGGCATCCACGAGCACATACAAGTAAGGGACGTCGGTGCGTTGGGGATCATCGTCCTCCTCCAGGATTTTCATCCCGGCCATGCGAAGTTTCAGTTCCACATCCGACTGCAGCGTGCTGCTATAGAGACCGTCGCGTTCGATCTCCGGCTTGATCCTCTCCACGACCACCATCACTTCTTCAAGACCATGAAGGATCTCCCACTCCACCAGCTTCACCTCTCCGGCGGCGTTCGCCGACATGGCCAAAACCAATGCCAGGACATTCAGCATAAGCAAGAGTCTTTTCACAGTGAACCCTCCTCCCTGTCCCAAACAATCAATGCATCATGTCGTCTTTGCGCTTCGCCAGGGTTGTGACTTGAACCAAGCCACAACATAGGCGGTGAGCGTCAGGAAAACGAAACCGGCCACGTTCATGACAACGGTGGTCCCGATACTCCTCCCCCACACGTCCAGGGTCATGCCACCCAGATGGGACAGGGCCATGCCGGTCAGGAAGACCGGCAAGGCCTGTTGACCCGTCTTGACGATAGGTGCGACCACCCTGCCCCGGAGGACATGCTCCCGGCCCCTGAGGAGGCCCACCGCGAGATATGCCAGGCACCAAAAATGCAGGAGCCGCAAAATACCGAGATCCGTCTTGTTGATGAGCGGGCCCAGGGCTTTCTGGACCGCGTTCAGCCATCCCACTCCTGAATAGGCGGGGTAGTAGCTCAAGGGAATGCTCAGGGTGACGTAGCTGGCGCAGCATGCCGTGAGCCAGACCCGCGACCGTGGGGTCTTGACCCAGCCTGTGCCGAGGAAGAACCCGGTGTAGAAAAGGAGTTGCCACGAAAAGGGGTTGAAAAACCAGGGCCGGTCAAAGGCGATTTCCGCCGGAAGCTCCCATCCGAATAGGGGCACGGCCACGTAAAGGGCGACACAGAGTGCCCCCGCAAGTGCCACATGAAGTTGCGCTATGAGCATCACCAGGGGCAGCATGGCCATCGCGACCATGTACATGGGCAGAATATCAAAGTAGTTCGGCACGTAGGTCAGGGTGAACAACCCGAGCAGGGCCTCCCGGGTGTGTTCGAAGAAATAACCCAGGTTCAGCAGGGCGATGTAGTCCACATCCGTGTCCAGCCATTTGTTCCCGGCAACCAGGAGCATCGCCACCGCAAAAAACAACCCCAGGTGGCAGGCGTAGAGCTCGGAGCAGCGCTTCAGGACACGCGCCGTTCCTGCAACAAAACCCGCGCGGCGGAAAATCTTGCTGTAGGCGATGGCCGCGGCACACCCCGACACAAAAACGAAAATATCGGCCGAATCACTGAAACCGAAGCATCCCGGCCTGTACTGGGCCAGGGAGTTGCCCGGCATATGGGCGACAAAGATCAGCAGCAGAGCCAGGGCGCGAAAGAAATCGAGCCGTACATCGCGGCCTTCAGGGCCTGGATCGTGGGTGCCGTAAGAAGGTTGGGGAAGGGATCGGGCAGACAAGAAATGCACCTATAGGCCTGGATCAGCCGCCGGACCACGGTCACTCAGCATCGAGACAGGGGATACGCCTGCGGTCCTCATCAATCCTGCACGATTGAAAGGACTGGACACATAAGGACTTCCAGGGACCTGATAACGCCATGTCCATCCGAGCGCTACCGTTCCTCCCCTTCTCCCAGGATCTTGTCCAGGACCCCCTTGGCGCCTCTCGCAGGCGGGGCCTCCTCCGGGAGGTACAACATGACCCCTCCCTTCACGGGCCTGGTCGCGATCTTCCCTTCCTGGGCGAGCCGTGTGGTCGCTTCGACCGGGTTCTTGTCAAAGTACTCCTTGAAGGCCCTGTTGAACCCGCTGTACACGGAGTGGATGCCCTTGTAGGGCGGATTACGAAGCTTCTGGATAGCCCTCAACACGAATTCGTATTCGCTAAGCCTTTCTTCTCGTCCCACCACGATCAAAGCCCTCCTGTTTCTAGAGTCCAAGAATCCGTATCATGAACACTACTTAGGAAAAAGACGGGGACCTGTCAATCGAAAACCCTTGTAGGGAAAGCCGCCATGCCCTTCTTTTCCCTTGACACCCCGAATCACTCCTCCCTATACTTTGAACCTACAGAGGGTTTTCTCTCTACATCAAAAGGGGTTACCGACCCCCGCTTCCTTCACATCCACAAGGGTTGCATTATGAAATACATCAAGAAGCTCATCTTCTGGGGGTGCATAGCCGGTGTTGTCTACTTCTTCCTCAGCATCCATATCATCTTCATAGGCAGCAAACCTCATCTTCTCAAAAAGACGAAGCTTTCCGCAGACTACACCTTCTTCAGCACCCAGGGAAAGAACAACGAGTCTATTCTTTCCGTTGATGAACTGAGGAAGGCCGGCATCGGTCAGATCCTGGTTCAGACGGGAAGAATTACGGAGGAGCAGTTGGAGGCGTTAACCACAAAAATCGAGGAAGCCAAGGAAGAAGGTTCCTAGACCTCGAAATCAACTTTAATTTTGAACATCTTTATGGCGGGAAGATTCAGGATTTTTTTTACACCGGTCTTTCTGGAGATCTCTTCCAGAGACCGTTTGATGCGGTCCATATCGGGCGCGATGAAGGTAAACCACACATTGAGCTCGTGGTCTCTTAGGTAGTTGTGAGTCACCCCCGAATACCGGTTCACTTCGTCCACGAACCGGTCCAGCTTTTCCTCCGGCACACTTGCCGCGCAGAGGGTGCTCGTGTAGTCGAGCTTGCTCGAGTGAAAATTCCCGCCAATTCGCCTGATGATGCCCCTCTCCTTGAGCCCCTTCACCCGGCTGAGGACCTCCTTCTCCGTGCTCCCCAGGCGTCTTGCCAGCGCCAGATAGGGCCGGGATGAAATAGGGAAATCGGACTGGATCGCATTGATGATGGCCCTGTCAAGCCGATCCATGAGCACCCCTCCGGGCAGGTTGATACATGCACAGAGGTTCCTCAGCCATGAAATCTCCCGTGGCCTCGTAGGCCCGTGCCCGACAACCCCCGCAGTACCTCAGGTATTCGCACCGGCCGCACTTCCCCTTATAGGCAGAATGGTCCCGCAAGGTCTTGAAGATCTCCGAACCGTTCCAGATCTCCCCAAAGGACTGCCTCCTGAGATCCCCGCAGTCGAGTTCCAGGTATCCGCACGGCTGCATCACACCTCGGTGGGAAATGAAACAGAAGGCGGTCCCCCCCAGGCACCCCCGCGTGACAGCATCGAGACCGTAGGTGGTGTAATCCACCTTCTCACCCCTCTTGTGAGCCTCCTGGCGCAGTATCCTGTAATAGTGAGGGGCACAGGTTGCCTTCAGGTGGATGGGCGCCCTTTTCCCCGCATCCAGGAACCAGTGAAGCAGTTCTTCATACTCGCCCGCCCCGATCTCCTGGTCCACCAACTCCTTGGCCCTGCCGGTGGGCACGAGGAGGAAGATGTGATGTGCCACGGCACCCAGACCGACGGCCAGATCCAGGATCCTTCCCATTTCTCCCGCGTTGTGCCTGGTCACGGTGGTATTGACCTGGAATTCCACTCCGCCCTTTTTCAGGGTCGCGATCCCTGCCAGTGCCTTGTCGAAGGCGCCGGGAACATTCCTGAATTGGTCATGTTGATCGGCGCTCGCACCGTCCAGGGATATGCTCACCCGCTGGATACCCGATGACTTGATTCTCTCCACGGTCTCGGGTGTAATCAGCGTTCCGTTGGTCGCCATAGCCATCCGAAGACCCAGGCTTGATCCATGATCCGCTATCTCCCAGATGTCCTCCCTCAGGAGAGGCTCCCCGCCGGTGAGGATGATGATGGGTTTGGCCGCCTCGGCGATCTCGTCCAGAATTCGGAAGCACTCTTCCTTTCCAAGCTCTCCAGGGTAAGGGCCCCGTTCGGCTGCCGCCCGGCAATGGACGCAGTTCAGGTTGCAGCTTCGGGTGATCTCCCACGCCACCAGCCTCGGCTGGAAAGATCCAGAATTCCGCACGGGGTCTAAATGTGTTTGGTTCCTGTGATCACCCATGGCGAATCCGTGAAGCGCGGAAAGAGTGG
>JAFGPH010000168.1 GCA_016926135.1 Deltaproteobacteria bacterium | reverse complement strand
GAGGCCGGATAACGCATGTCGCGCTTGCTCATTCACGTGGAAGGGGAGACAGAGGAAACCTTTGTTAACGTGGTGTTGGCTCCGCATCTCCATCGGCACGGCTATGAAAAGGTGTCGGCCAGGCTGATCGGCAATGCACGTCTTCGTCAAAGGCGCTGAGGCATTCGGCCCTGGACTACGGTAAAGACCGACATCATACACCACCTAAAGGAAGATGCTGGTGCTTCGGCCACCACCCTGGTGGATTATTACGGCTTGCCTCGATCAGGCGAGAAGGCATGGCCAGGACGTGATCATGCCGCATCCCTTCCTTTTCCCAGTAAAGCGCCTTGCGTCGAAAGCGCCCTGGAAGCTGATTTGGTCCACAGCATGGGGAGCGAATTCAACCAGAGGCGGTTCATCCCTTTCGTTATCATGCACGAGTTCGAAGGTCTTCTTTTCAGCGATTGCGCCGCATTTGGTCGAGGGATTCAGCGTCCCGACCTGGCCGGAGAGTTCCAGGCGGTTCGGGATGCATTCCGCTCACCGGAGGAGATTGACGATTCACCCGAGACATGCCCATCTAGACGCGTTCTTAATCTGATTCCCCACTATGAGAAACCTCTCCTCGGGACGCTCGCCGCGCTGGAGATCGGGCTCCCTACCATAAGGGCGGAATGTCCGCATTTTGACCAGTGGGTCAGGCGTTTGGAGCAGGTATGGAGATGAGGGCATGACGAGGGGAATCGGTGAGATTGCTATTGTGGAAGGATCTTTCTGAGGAACTGCCCTGTATACGATCCCCTTGTCCGCACCACCTCCTCCGGGGTGCCGGCGGCCACGAGGTACCCACCTCCGTCGCCTCCTTCCGGGCCCAGGTCGATGATGTGGTCCGCGGTTTTGATCACATCCAGGTTGTGCTCGATGACCACCACCGTGTTCTTCATCTCCACCAGGTGGTTGAGAACCTCCAGGAGCTTCTGGATGTCCGCGAAGTGGAGGCCCGTGGTCGGTTCATCCAGCAGGTAGAGCGTTTTCCCGGTTCCCCTCTTGCTGAGTTCCCTGGAGAGTTTCACCCTCTGTGCCTCGCCTCCGGAAAGGGTGGTGGCCGCCTGGCCGAGCCTGATGTAGCCTAGTCCCACATCGATCAGGGTCTTGAGCCTGGTGCGGATGTTCGGCACGTGCTCGAAAAAGGGGTAGGCCTGGTTGACCGTCATGTCGAGAACCTGGGCGATGTGAAGTCCCTTGTATTTGATTTCCAGGGTGTCCCGGTTGAACCGCAAACCCCTGCAGGACTCGCAGGTGACGTAGACGTCGGGAAGGAAATGCATCTCGATGCGGATGATGCCGTCGCCGTTGCACCTCTCGCAGCGGCCGCCTCGCACATTGAAGCTGAACCTTCCCGGCTTGTATCCCCTTGCCCTGGACTCGGGAAGCATGGCAAAGAGTTCCCGGACGGGACTGAAAATCCCTGTGTAGGTGGCAGGGTTGGATCGGGGGGTCCTGCCGATCGGGCTCTGATCGATGCTGATGATCTTGTCGATGTGCTGGATCCCCCGGATATTTTGCACGGAACCGACTCTCGCCCTGGAGCGGTAGAGCCTCTGGGCCAGGGCGGGGAAAAGGGTCTCGTGGATGAGGCTGCTTTTGCCGGACCCCGAGACCCCTGTGACACAGGTGAAGGTGCCCAGCGGGATCTCCACCACAAGGTCTTTCAGGTTGTTCTGGGCCGCCCCTTCAATGAAAAGAGAGGCGCCGTTGCCCCTTCTCCTGGACCGCGGGACGGGAATGTGCCTTTTCCCGGAAAGGTACTGACCTGTGAGCGATGTCTCGCTCCGGAGGAGGTCCTTCGGGGTGCCCTGGAAGATGATTTGGCCTCCCTGCAGCCCTGCCCCGGGGCCCATGTCGATCACATGGTCTGCGGAGAGGATGGTCTCAGCGTCGTGTTCCACCACCAGGACCGTGTTCCCCAGTTCACGGAGGCGCCGGAGATTCTCCAGGAGGCGGAGGTTGTCCCTCTGGTGAAGGCCGATGCTGGGCTCATCCAGCACATACAGGACCCCGGCAAGGCCCGAGCTGATCTGTGTGGCCAGCCTGGTCCTCTGGTCCTCTCCTCCCGAGAGGGTGGAAGAGGGGCGATCCAGGGAGAGGTACTCCAGGCCCACGCTTTTCAAAAAGCCCAGTCGCTCCTTGATTTCCTTGAGGATGCGGCCTGCAACGGCCACCTCTCCAGGTTCGAGCCGAAGGGTCCGGTCGAAGAACTCAAAGGCCTTCTCCACGGAGAGGGCGGTGACGGCGTTGATGGTCATGCCGTGAACCGTTACGGACAGGCTGATCCCCTTGAGCCTTGCGCCCTTGCAGGTCGGGCATGGCCTCAGGTCCATGTATGTCTCCAATTCCTCACGGATCTGGTAGGACTCGGTCTCTCGATACCGCCGTTCGAGATTGGGGATGATGCCTTCGAAGGGCCTCTTGAAGAGGTGTCGCCGTTTGTCCTGTTCGAAACGGAACGTGATCTCCTCGTCTCCGGACCCGTGGAGAAGGACCTCCTGAACCTTCCCGGGAAGGTCCTTGAAGGGGGTGTAGCCGTCGACCCCGTAGTGGCGGCAGATCGCGTCCAGCAACTGGTGAAAGTAGAGGGACTGCCGGCTCGCCCATGGTGCGAGGGCCCCTTCCTTCAGGCCCTTGCCGGGGTCCGGGACGATCAGGCCCGGATCAAAATACCTCCTCGTGCCGAGGCCGCTACACTCGGGGCAGGCCCCCTGGGGGTTGTTGAAAGAGAACATCTGGGGAGTCAGATCGGGGATGCTGATCCCGCAACGGGTGCAGGCCGCCTTCTGGCTGAAGTAGATCTCCCTGTCGCCCACCAGGTCCACGATGGCCTGACCCTCCGAGAGGTTCAGGGTGAGTTCCATGGAATCGGTGAGTCGACGCCGGATGTCCTTGCGGATGACCAGCCTGTCCACCACCACGCCGATGTCATGTCTTCTGGCCTTGTCCAGGGTGATGTTCTCCTCCAGCAGCCGCACCTCTCCGTCGATCCGGACCCTGGTGAACCCGTCCTTCCTGAGTCGCTGAAGCAACTGGGGGTGTTCCCCCTTCTTGCCGGTAACGAGGGGTGCCAGGATCTGCACCTTTGCACCTTCCGGGAGATCCATGATCCGATCCACGATTTGCTGGGTTGTCTGGGGAGAGATTTCCCGGTTGCACTGCGGGCAGTGGGGCCGGCCGATCCTCGCAAAGAGGAGCCTCAGGTAATCATAGATCTCCGTGGATGTCCCCACGGTGGAACGGGGGTTGCTCGTGCTGGACCTCTGCTCGATGGCGACGGCCGGTGCAAGACCCTCGATGGCGTCCACGTCCGGCTTGTCCATCTGCTCCAGGAACTGGCGGGCATAGGCAGAAAGGGATTCCACGTATCGCCTCTGCCCTTCCGCATAGACAGTGTCGAAGGCGAGGGAGGATTTGCCCGAACCGGAAAGGCCGGTGATTACGACAAGCTTGTTGCGGGGGATATCGAGGGAGATGTCCTTGAGGTTGTGCTGCCTGGCACCCCGGATTCTTATGGAGTCATTGGTCATTGATCATTCAGCATGGATCATTTGTCATTTAAGGAGGGGCTCCATGGTGCAACAAAACAGAGTCGTTACCCCCTACTGCTTACCGCCTGGTGCTTACTGCTATTGCCTACCAGCCCCCGCTCGGGCGGCTCGGTTCTTCGCCATACCGAGGGCCATTCTCACGGCCGCCTTGAGGCTGCCGGGGTCGGCCACGCCTTTCCCGGCAATATCATAGGCGGTTCCATGATCCACGGAGGTCCGGATGATGGGAAG
>JAFGPH010000167.1 GCA_016926135.1 Deltaproteobacteria bacterium | reverse complement strand
GTAAAAGCTCCCTTTTCATGCCCGAACAGCTCGCTTTCGAGCAGATCCTCCGGAATGGCCCCGCAATTGACCGGCACCAGCGGCTTGTCCCGCCTGCGGCTATGGTAATGGATCGCCCTCGCAACGAGCTCCTTCCCGGTTCCCGACTCGCCCAGGATCAATATCGTGCTGTCCGTGTCGGCTACCTTTTCGATGATCCGGAAAACCCGGTTCATCTGCGGGCTGTCTCCGATGAAGTTCTCGAACTTGTACTTGTTTTTCAACTGCTTTTTCAGGGCAAGGTTCTCCCTTCTCAGGTCACGGAATTCCAACGCCCGGTTGATGACCATCAGGACCTCTTCCATTTTCACGGGCTTGGCCAGATAGTCAAAGGCCCCCAATTTCATCGCCTCCACGGCGTTCCTGATCGTGGCATAACCGGTCAAAATGATCCCGATAGAGTCGGCATGGTGGTCCACCAGGTGGGTCAACACGGACATTCCGTCCACCTTCGGCATGTTCAGGTCGATAAGAACCGCATCATAGAAGCCCTGACTCATCAGGTCGATCGCGATTTCCCCGTTCTCCGCCGTCTCCACTTCGAACCCTTCACGTTTTAGGAAATCGGAAAACTGCTCTCTCACTTTGGATTCATCATCCACGACCAGGATTTTCGTATCCGCCATCTCAGAGACCCCTTAGGAATTGACACATAGGACGTCAGCATTTTGGCTAGGTTCAATGAAATGCCAAGATTTTAACACAAGATTTGGGAAGATCAATCCCTTTTTGCAGTGGTTCTGAACCCTGGGAGATATTCGATGATTTCGGCGGGTCCTATGGCCCCTGGATGTTCAGCGACCGTTCGAATGCGGCTGCGGAAACAGGGGATGACGGTGGGTGTACCCGGCGTTCGCAAGGATCACCTGCCTGCCGTTCCGGGACTTGAGGTCGATGACCAGAGGTCCAAGGAGATTGATGGTCGCCTTTTCTGCCTGCCCGGAAGGGATGGTCACCAGCGCGAACACGGCAATTTCTTCCCCCTGCCCTCCCACGATATGTGCTTCCTCTTCTGAAGAAAGCCCATCGAGATAATCCTGCTTGAAAAGGAAGGGATTTGTCATGATAAAGGCCAGTTCGGGCTTGTCCACAGCCTGCAACCAGCGAAAAGGCGAACCCGGCTTGTGATCGAGGAGGACGAACTCCTTCTGATGGGGAAAGCCCAGAAGACCCTCCGGAAAACGGATCATCTTGTCCTCATCAACATCAATGGTGCCAAACCTGCTGGTATGGACGCTCAACATCTTGTTCCTGCTCCTTTGTCACCCCTCGCCCTTCAATGCTGGCAATAATTGATCCAGATTCAGAGGAGCCTTCGATGCCTGGACGTTCTCCTGGACGATCATTTCGTAGACCTCTGTCCGGTTTACAGGGGTATCTCTCGGGGCCTCGATCCCCAGCCTAACTTGATTCCCCCGTATCTCCAACAGGGTCACCCGGATTTCATTCCCGATGGTGACGCTCTCCTTCGGCTTCCTGGTCAAGACGAGCACTGGTACCCTCCATGGCTCCAGATCGTTTCATGTTGGCCTGAACACCATATACCATCCCGGTTCTCTCTTGAAAAGAGCCACTCGTCTGAGCCCTCCCTTTCAAAAAGCACAAAGATGGCCCGGGAAGACAACTTCGCTCCTACAGGTAATCCACGAGACTCAGGGCCATGACCTTGGAAGAGGAGCTGAGTGCGGCCTGATAGGCCAGTTCCTTTGCCTTCAGGTCCATGATGGCATCGGCAATATCGGCGTCCTCGATCTGGGACTTCCTGTCGGTGTACGTGAGATTCAGGTCCTCAAGGATCTTCCCCTTTGCATCCAGACGAAGGGACTTGGCCCCCGTATCGGAAATCAGGGACCGGACGGAATTGAGGTGCTGATCCAGTTTGTCCATGGCTCCCTGGATCCCGCCCACATCGTTGTTCTGAAGGGCGTTCTTCAAGTCAATGAGGGTGTCAAAAATCCCATCCGCGGTTACGCCGAAGGCGTCCTCACCGTCTCGACCCACCTCAATCGAGAGGTCCTTACCGATCCTGACGGAAAAGGCGGTGTCATTTCCCGAGTAGGTCACCGCCGTGGGTGTTCCCTCATCATCAAAGGCGAATGGGGCGATATCCGTCTTGGTGCCGGAGAAGACGTATTTGCCTCCCACCTCCGTGTTGGCCAGAGAAAGGAGCTGTCTCAAATACCCGTCCACCAGGGTTGCCGCATTGGCGCGCTCTGACGAACCCTGGGTAGCGCTGGCCATCTGAACGCACAGGGTTTTGCCTTCGGCGAGGAGTTCCTCGGTCTGGGAAAGAGCCGACTCCGCCGAATCGAGCCAGGACCTTCCCATCTCGATGTTCCGCTCCAGTTGCTCCACATTGGCCAGTGAGGAACGCAGGTCCAGCACCGTAACCAGTCCGACCGGATCGTCCGAGATCTGATTGATCCTTTTTGCCGTACTCACTACCGTGTTGGCCTTGGACATGGCCGTGGTCACCCTGCCCAGGTTCGCCCGGATGTTGTCAAACAGGGTTTTGTTGGCAACCCTCATTTCATCCTCCCTACTTGGTTTCGAGGAGAATCTGGAGCATCTCATCGGCCGCCGAAATCAGCTTGGCCGCAGCCGCATAGGCGTGCTGGTACTTGATGAGGTTCGTCATCTCCTCGTCCAGAGAGACCGCTGAAATATTGTCCCTTGTCGCACTCAGCGTCTCCACGATGGTCTCGTTGAACTCCCTGGCCCTCGTTATGCTCTGGCTGTCCACCCCGATGGAACCCACAAAAGAATGATAATAAGCCTCCAGGGTCCCCGTCTCATCACTGGAGGTGGCCGCACTCCCCCTTTCATACGTCCATTTCTTTACCGTGACGCTCTCGTATTGAAGGTTGGCTATGGCCAGGGCATTGGAATTGTCACCGGAGGCGATCCCGCCCGAGGAATCGACCCTTCCTGCCGCAATCATTCCCCTGTCCGCGTTCAGAACGGAGTTCATCCCTATGTCATTCGCGCTGCTTCCTGCAAAGAAAGCGTTGACACCCAGGGCGGCGAGGATACCGCTGGTGTCATCAGAGAAAGCGAAGGTGTGGGTGGCGTCCGCCGTCAGTTGGAGCTTGCCTGCGGAGACCGTGGCCGTGACACCGGAGAGTCCTGCCTTTGTCGTGATCTGATCATTAATGCTCGCTGCCAGATCCGCAAGGGCTGAAGCTCCAGTGACGGGGCCGATCCCCCCGTTGACATAGGTCATATCGATTTCTATTTCCTGCAGGTTATCCCCGTTCGCATCCCCGATCCAGAGTTTGAAGCTTTTGTTGAAGTCCACATTGCTTCCAAAGGCTAGGGCATCGAGCGTGGTTGTCGTTTGGTAGGTCCCGGTCACCGAACTCATGGCCTCCAACCCTACCCCCTGGGAGTGGACCTTATTGGTCTCCCAGATCACTGCCGCAGCCAGGGCATCCATATCGGCCTTGTACTCGGGGATGATCTCATCCCTGATGTCGAGCCATCCTCCGAGCTTCCCCCCTGTAACCGTGTCGGTGATGGTGACCACCGAGCTTCCGGAGCCCTCCCACTGGATTTCCGTGCCGTTCACCTTCAGCGGATACGCGTCTCCCCGGCTGACCAGCACGTACCCCCTGCCCGTGGTCACCGTGAGATTTCCGTCCTCGTTTTCATAGGACTTGATATCCATGTACTCCGCCAATTGACTGAGCGCCAGATTCCTCTGGTCCCTGAGGTCATTGGCGTTCCCGGCAACCTCGATCTGGATGATCTGCTGGTTGAGATCCGCGATGTTGGAGAGGAGGTTGTTGACGGTGTCCACACCCGTCTTGATCACGTTTTCGAGTTCATTCAGGATCTGATTCATGTCTTCGTAGAGCCCCTGAAAGCTCTCGGTCAAAAGGGCGCCTCTCTCGTAAAGGATGTTCCTTTCAGACGTGCCGGAAGGATTGTTGGAAAGATCCTGCCAGGCGTTCCAGAAATCGCTGAGCTGGGTACTGAGACTGCTGCCCGAACTCTCACTGAAGATCCCCTCAAAGGCGCTCATGTAGACTTCCTTCTCACTCATGGCCATGAGTTCCGTTTTCCGATCCCTGAGCCTGGCTTCAATGAAGGCGTCGGTGTTCTGAATCACCTCGTCAATGGAGACCCCCCTGCCCAGCATCACCCCCCCCAAGGGGGAGGCCTCTTTGGCCAGAAGGGTGGCCGTCTGGCGGGTGTAACCCGGCGTGTTCACATTGGCGATATTGTGACTCACAATGTCGATGGCATACCTCTGGGCCAGCAGGGCTTCCTTGGCAACGTCCAGAACCAGTCCCAGTCCGCTCATGATCAGACCTCCCTCTTGTATATCGGGCTGGAGAAGGCCCTCTGTCTCTTGAGCACGGGTGGGTAGGAGTATTCCACCCTGCCACCGGACGCGAAGATGGAAATGATCTGGTCAAAGAAAAGGAGGGTTTCCTGGATAAAGGAAACGTTTTCCCTCACCCTTGCTTTGATCTCCTCCCCGAGGCGTCGAATCTCATGAGAAAGCACCACGACGGGATTCCGATCCGTGCCGGAAGCCTCGCGAACGCAGGTTTCCTGATTCCTCAATCCTCGGATCTCCTCTTCCGCCTCACTAATGGAGACAAGAAGCCTCTGCTTTTCTTCCATGAGCGACCAAAGATTCTGCACATTGGGGACGATCAGGTTTTCTTTCTCCTGCACAAGGCAACCCAGGAGTTCCCGCAAGAGGGAGACCTTCTTCCGATAGGCCACTTCCATTTTTCCGGACACGGATTCCATAGCGCCATCCTTTGCATATCTTATCGACCAAAAAGGGTTTCAACCTTAACTTGATGCACTCGCAAAAACTGGAATTTTCTTCCAACCTATCCCTTCAGAGTTTCCCCCAGAAAATCGCGTGGATCCCGGTTCGTGCCGTCCCTCCTCACCTCGAAATGGAGATGGGGGCCCGTGCTCCTCCCCGTGGAACCCACCCTGGCCACAGGATCACCTGCCTTGACCCAGTCTCCCTCGGAAACCTTATTCTCCTGGTTATGGGCATAGAGGGTGGTAAGCCCGTTTCCGTGATCCAGCACGACTGTGTTGCCATACCCCTGCCTGAACCCGCTCATGAGAACCTTGCCCTGCATCGGGGCGCGAACCAGGGTTCCTTCGGGTGCAGACAGATCAATCCCCTTGTGAAAACGGTCCTCACCGGTGAAGGGGTCCTTGCGCCACCCGAAGGAGGAGGTGAGGATGCCTCCGCTCAGGGGACTCACCTGTGACTCTCCCCGGATGTCCTTCAGGGACCTGGTTTCCGCATCTCCCTCCTCTCCCGCCACGGCTTCCTTCCGAAGCCGGCGGTAGAGGACCTCCGCCAGGCTATTCGACCCCATCCCTGCCATTTTTTTGGAGAGCTCCTGATCCATGAGGGATTCATAGAGCTCTTCTCCCTGACCGCCGTGGAAGAGATCGCACTTCTCGATGGTGCGCCTCATGCTCTTCAGGAGCTCATAGGTAAAGACGGACTCGAATTCCTTGCATGCCTTGCGGAGTTTCTCGTCCTCATCGGATTTCGGCCTTGCCTCGCGTACCAGTTCTTTCTGCCCAATACGGATTTCCTGCATTCTCTCTGGCCTTTCCCCTCAAGCCGGGCTCCTCAAAAACATCCTGCCCCTTCCCTGCTCCGTGCACCTTATGCCATACACCTTTCAGTCAACCGTTAGATGATCTCCAGTTCCGCCTGCAGGGCGCCGCTCGCCTTGATGGCCTGGAACACGGCGATGAGATCCCGCGGGGACACCCCAATGGCATTCAGGGCCTTCACGACATCGCCCAGGTTTGCTCCTTCGGGCACATGAAAGAGTTGCTTGTTGTCCTCAGAGACGTTGACCTCGCTATCATCGGTGACCACGGTCCGTCCTCCCTCGGAAAAGGGAAGGGGCTGACTCACATCCTTCCTCTCCTTGATCTGCACACTGAGGTTCCCGTGGGCGATCGCCACGGAAGAGATCCTGACATTGTCACCCAGCACCACCGTGCCCGTGCGCTCGTCCAGGATCACCTTCGCCCTGGT
>JAFGPH010000166.1 GCA_016926135.1 Deltaproteobacteria bacterium | reverse complement strand
GTGGTCTCCGTGTCGCCGGATACGAAGATCGCCCATGCCGCCAAGCTGCTTCTTGAGAAGGGCTTCAACGGCCTCCCCGTGGTGGGTGAGTCAGGAAAGATTGTGGGAATTCTCTGCCGAACCGATCTCATTGTCCAGCAGAAGAGAATGCCCGTTCCCTCCGTCTTTACCTTGCTGGACGGGCTCATTCCACTGACTTCCGCGAAACACATGGAAAAGGCGTTTCAGAAGATCGCAGCCACCCGTGTCGCGGATGCCATGACACCGGATCCGGCAAGGATCCGTCCTCAAACGACCATCGAAGAGGTGGCGGCTCTCATGGTGGACAGGAAGTTCCACACGTTGCCCGTGGAGGACGAGAAGGGAAAGCTGGTGGGCGTGGTGGGAAAAGAAGACGTCCTGAAAACCCTCGTGCAGGGCCAGACCGTCGGTGCTCCGTGATCAGCCGTCCAGTGCCCTCCGGACGGCTGCGCCAATCTTCTCCATGAGATAGGGTTTCTTCTACTTGGCAATCATGGCCCGCATCAGGTCAGCCGCATTTTGGGCCTTGTCCGCAATGGAGCCGATGACCTCCACCAGCTGGATCAGGTGGTAGACACGGATAGGGTCGGCGATCTTTGCGAAGATCTTGTGCTTCAGTTCCCGCTCGATGTGGTCGGCCTCGTGTTCGTGCTGTCGGATGTCCACAACGACGGACTTGATCTTCTTTCGCGTCTCCTCGTACCCGGTCTTGAAGTAGTGGGTGGCCAGATCCACCATGGGGGAGAGCTTTTCGATGGCGGGGATCACGGACTGAACCAGGTACATCAGGTCCTCCGCCACGTCCGGTTCGATGACCTCGGGCCGGTAGGAGAGCCAGTAGAGGGCCTCTTCCACCCTGTCCAGGACCGAGTCCTGCTCCCGGAGATAGAAGTGGAACTGGAACTTGTCCACAGGCATGAAGATGGACCTCGGCATGTGTCCCCGGATGTTGCGCTTGATGGCGTCCGCCTCGGACTCCAGTCTCGCCACCTGATCGGTCAGGTCGTCGAACTCCTCGCACCGGTTGTCCAAATGGCAGGCCATGGCCTTCTCAAACATCCTCGCGCACTCGTGGGCCTTTTCCGCGTGCCTCTTCAGGTTTTCAAACGGGGACTTGTAGAAGAGATACATGAATGTGCTGCGCATAGGAACCTCTCCCTTCATGTTAAGAGGGACACAAACAAACCATAGAGGATCATGGAAAGCACGACCGTGAAGGGCAGGGTGACCAGCCACGACGAGGCGATATTCCGGATGACCCTGAGATCCAGAAAGCCCATACCCCTCATGAAGCCTATTCCTATCACCGAACCAACCAGGACGTGGGTCGTCGATACGGGCAGCCCGATGCGGGAACAAACCAGAATGGTCGTCGCGGCGCCGAATTCCGCACAGAAGCCCCTCACCCGTGTGATCTCGGTGATGTTTTTGCCGATGGTCTGCATGACCCTTGAACCGAACGCAAGAAGGCCCCCGCCGATAGCCGCCCCCCCGAGGCCAAGCATCCACAGGGGGACTTCCACCTCCGTCGCCACGGTTTTTGTCTGCACCACCGAGTAGATGGCCGCCATGGGGCCCACGGCATTGGCCACATCGTTGGAGCCGTGGGCAAAGGCTACGTAGCAGGCGGTCATGACCTGAAGATAGCCGAAAATGCACTCCACCCGGCCCTGCTCGTCACCGTAGATCCAACGGCATCCCTCGCCGCCGAGCCGGGAAAGAACGGCCCTCGCCCCGAACCCCGCTGCCGCGGCGGCGGGGATGGCGATAAGCAGGGCCGTTCCAAAGGTCCATCCAAGCCTCAGGCCCTTGACCCCTCCGGAAAGAACGGAGAGCAGAATCACCAGCCAGACCAGGGAAAGCAGCCATGGGGCGGAAAGCTTGGCACTCTGGTAAGGCGATCTCGAATCGAGAATTTTCTTCTGGATTAAGTAGTAGATTGCCCCGCTCACCACGCCCCCGGCAAGGGGAGAGGTGATCCAGCTCAGCACGACGATGATCACCTTTTTCCAGGAGACGGCGTCAAAGCCCACCGCGAGCACACCGAATCCCACGACAGCACCCACAATCGAGTGGGTGGTGGACACGGGCAGACCCAGGTGCGTTGCCACGTGGACCCATACGGCGGCCGCCAGCAGGGCCGCAAACATGCCCAGCAGGAGCTTTTCCGGCGACCCAGCAAGGAGCGATGGATCGATCATGCCCTTGCGGATCGTGTTCGTGACGTGCCCGCCCGCCAGGATCGCGCCTGCCAGGTTGAAGATCACGGAGGCCACAACCGCACCCTTCAACGTCAACGCCCCGGAGCCCACAGAGGTGCCCATGGCGTTGGCCAGGTCATTGGCCCCGATGTTGGTCGCCATATAGAACCCTACAAGGGTCGCAAAGGCCAGGATCAGCGTATCGAGTCCGGAAAAAAGCAGGCTCATCCCATCATCCGGCAAATAGGAGGAATATCAGCAGCTCATGCCAATGCAATTCACGTAAGTTTTGATCGGGAGAAACTCCCACGTGCCCCCTTTGGAAAAGGGGGTTGAAGGGATTTGCTTGGCCCTGTCAGGCAGAACAGCTTTTTTGTGAACAGCATCGAGTCTGATGAATTCAGGTCGGCTCCCTCATGGTTTTTTCCACGGAGCGTTCTGCCCGATTCAATTCATGAGGGTAGAGGAGGAGGGTGGATACGTCAAGGAGATTTCCATGCCTTGCCTATTACTCGTGACGAACCGGAAAGCCGATGATTGCCTTGCATCAGGACGGTGCCCCGGCATGCCGGTCATCAAGGCTACAGCCGGGTTCCAGCAGTGCCAAGCGCGCCAGCACCAACCCTTCGGGTCACGCTTCATCTTCTTCATTGTTTGAGGCGAGCAGGCAAACCCCGGGCTGTTGTCTGGATACCGCCAGACGGTTCAAGCCCAAAGGTCCTGGGCCGTCAGCCCCTCTCACGGGTCGAGAGGAGACTCGTGGAGCAGCCTTCCGCCCAAGGTTGCCTGCGATAGAAAACAACTCTTCCACGACATCCCTCATGCGCTCGGCCTGTGCATTCATCTCTTCAGACGCGGAGGCGGTCTCCTCCGCGCTGGCGGCGTTCCGCTGCACCACCTTGTCCATCTCCGCCACGGCCTTGTTCAGTTGCTCGATCCCCTGTGCCTGCTCGTTGGATGCCGATGCAATTTCACCGATCAAGAGACCGACTTTCCGCGCAACATCCGCGTTCTGGTTCAGGGCTTCCACAACCTGCTCGTTGAGCTCTGCGGTCCCCTGAATCTGCTTGTTGGAACCGTGGATCAAGGCCTCCGTGTTCTTGGCCGCCTCCGCAGCCCTCATGGCCAGATTCCTGACCTCACCGGCCACCACGGCAAAACCTGCCCCCGCCTCGCCCGCCCTCGCTGCCTCCACCGCCGCATTGAGGGCCAGAAGGTTGGTCTGAAAGGCAATCTCGTCAATGGTCTTTATGATCCTGGCCGTCTCTTCGCTGGTCTTCACGGCCTCCTGGATGGCTTGCTTCATGCAATTCATGCGCTCCCGTATCAGACGGAAATTGGCGCCCGCATCTTCTTTCATGATCCTTCGCGACTCCTCCGTGTTTTGGGCGCTTTTCCGGATCATGGAGGACATCTCTTCCAGGGATGAAGATGTCTCCTCAATGGAGGCAGCCTGCTCCGAAGACCCTTCGGCCAGGCTCTGGCTGGCAGCGCTGACCTGATTGGACCCGACGGTCACCTGATCGGCGCTCTCTTTCAGGTCCGCGATGATCCGGCCGATGGGGCCGGTAATGGACCGGGTGATACCGATCCCGATCAAGGAACCCAAGGCAATAGCGGCGCCCAGGATGATCACCATGAGGGATTTGGAGTGGGAGAGTTCCGAGAGCACGGCCTCTCCCTTGTCTTTCACTCCGACCTGCGCCGTATCCGCCAGGGACTCCACTTTCCGTTCCAGATCAGCGGCAATTTGGGCCATCTGCGGAAGGGCCGCGTTGATTTCCCTGTCGGTCCGGACAAGGACCTCCATGCTCCCGAAGTAGTCCTGAAGGAGTTTTCGGAGCGTCTGCTGATCGTCGCCGGCCATGCCGAACATCTCCATCTGCTGGTGGAACTCCCCTATTCGCTTGCCAATCTCGCCCAGATACTTCTCATCTCCCCGGAGCAGGTAGTCCTTTTCGTGACGCCGACACATGAGCATGAGCACGGTCAGTTCCGCCAATCCACGCTCTCCCACGAATTTCTCCACCTTGTGGACCGTGGCGCGGAGTTGACCCTCCAGCCCCTGATCGTGGGTCAGGCCTCGCCGGGTCCTCAGATTCACCACCTTCCCCAGGTTCGAAGCATAGGCATTCACGAGGCCGATGGCCTCCTGCACCTTCCTCCCCTGATCCGTGTCCTTCACCAGGGCCTGGATCTGCTGGAACTCCTTTCCGGCAAGGGCGATGAACTTCTTCGCCTCTTCAAAGGCCTTCAAGTCACGCTCAAGAAAGAAACGCCTCTCCTGCAGGCGGGCGTTCTTGAGGGCTTTATTCGCCTTGCCGGCCTTCTCCACCAGGGGCATATCTTTCCCCAGCAGGAGGGAGGTGTTTGTGGACGCCTTGCGGGCGGTCCACCAACCGGTCCCGGATGCCAAGCCGGTGATGATCACCATGGCAGCAAAGCCTGCTGTCAGCTTCGTTCTGATGCCCATTTTCAGTCTCCTTCATTCCTCCCCAGCCGTGTGCGGCGGCATGGCGGGGCGGACAAGCGTGTTCTGGACTACTTGAGCTCTCTCAAGGGGACGAAACCCGCCTTCTCAAGCACCTTCTGCCCCTCGTCACTCACGGCGAAGTCCAGAAAGGCCTTCACGTCACCCTGTGCATTACCCTTGGTGCCGAAGTGCAGGGTCCTGGCAATGGGATAGCTCTTGTCGCGCAGTGTGCTCGGAGTGGGAGCGATGCCGTTCACCTTGACGATCTTCACCTCGGTATTGCCGGTCACTTCATCGGCGGAAGTGAAGGCCATGGCGGTCGCCGCCTTGGCCACGGTCATCACAGCGGCCTTGTCGTGCTTGATCTGTATGCCCGGGTCAAACTCGGTCTTGCCCCCCAGCACGACCTCCTTGAATACCTCCCGCGTGCCTGATGTGGTGGGGCGGTTGAAGGCCAGGATAGGTTTTCCCTCGGGCCAAGTCTTCATCTGGCCCGTGTAGATGGCCTTGAGCTGTTCCAGGGTCAGGTTGTCCACAGGATTGGACTTGTGCACGATGACCGCCACCCCGTCAATGGCATACGCTACAGCCACCAGTCCGGCCGATTTCTCGGAATCCTTGGGTCCGCGCGACATGAACGCCAGGGGCACCTGGCCGGCCAGGCAATCCTTTGCGCCCTTGGAAGAGCCGCCCCCTTCCACCTTGACAGCAGTCCCGCTCTTTTTGTGAAAGGCATCTGCAAGGGCCTGCACGGCGCCTATGGTCGAGTCCGAACCCCTCGCCACGAACTCCCCGGAAAGCGCGATGCCCTCGAAAAGGGTGAATACCACTGCCATTGCCGCAAGAAGAACGGCAAAACTTTCCTTTTTCGTTATCCTGCTCGACATAACCTGCCTCCTTTCCCCTGTCTTCGTCGGCCTACTGATCCCCAACGGTCTCTCCCGTCCCATTCCCTTGGTCCCGACCCGGGTTTTTACCTCCCCGATAGGAAAACATCGACTCGGGAGGAATCCTTTACCGGGAAACCCCTGACGATGGACTAGCAAGACCCGTGCCAGGAGCGGGCAGCGTCGTTTTATTCCTTAATTCTATATGGTTGGGGAGGCATGGTCCTGGCAACTCCGGAAGGCAGTGCCGCATGAGCGTCGAAATTCCGACGCCTCCCTGACCTGCAATTTCCCTCAACGGCGCCAAGTATTCCTAGCGGGATTCTAGAAGTGCCCTAACCTCGACCTAATGATTGGGGTGTAGCATTGTCTCGCTTCCTTAAAGGCAAAGACCTTCTTTCGGGAACCCATGATCTGTATAAGGCATGCGCGAGATCCTCATCATATCCAAGGGTTCAGAGACGACAGCTCAGATGGTCTCCCTCCTGCAGCACCTTTTTCCTGATTGCCGGATCACCGTTGTCCTGGAAGAAGAGCACATCACAGCATCAAACCTCATGAAAGGAGAAGACGATGTTCCACACCACACTCACCGAAGAAGCCACCATCCCGGAAGGCATGCCTGAAAACGGGCCTGGCAAAGCCGGTACCCGCACCGAACACATGGAGGTGCCCACCGCGGCTGAAAAGCGGAGGAACATCAACGCTTCGAGTGTCCTACGAGCTGTGACATGGCGTCTTATTGATTCTCACCGTCCTGTCTTTAGAGACGAAATCCTGGACCTTCTCAAGATTGCCGCTCACGACCTGAGGGGTGGTCTCTTCAACGTGGGTGCGGGACTCAAGCTGCTCGGAAGAGGCTATTACGGTCAGATGGATCAGGGCGTAGCTGAGGAAACCCATAAGCTTGCCGGGCATGTCACTTCACTGATGGGAAACCTGGAGGACTGCCTGGGCCGGGCCTTCTCCCTGGGTGAGGGCCTTGAGACCGCCATGGAAGAGCTCCACCTCAAAAGGGACGTGTTGGACCCGGTCCTTTCCGAACTCTCGAACCAGCTCGCACAATCCTGCGCCATGTTCCATAACGCGCTGGATGCTGCTCCTGTCGAACAGCTCTTGATTAACGGGGACCGTTTCTGGTTAAAGGCCGTTTTCCGGAACCTGCTGAGAAACGCACTCAAGTATGGGGGGAAGAAGGTCAGGCTGGCCATCGGGTACAAGGACCTGAATAACCGCATCATGTTGAATATCTACAACAGCGGAGAACCCATACCCGAGGAATCACGATCCCGTCTGTTCACCAAGTTCAACCGTGTTTCCCCAGGGGAGAGAGGGATGGAACAAGGCCTGGGTCTCGGCCTTTACCTCGTGAAGCGGGCCATTGAAAAGCAAGGAGGCGAGATCTGGTACGAGGCAAAGAGAAACGGCTCCAACTTTGTCTTCACCCTGCCAAGGAAAACCTCACAGGTTTTTACTTCTTGATCGAAGGGGATCCTACTCCAGAAGCGACAAGAATCTTTCCACGCTGACGATCCAGGTATTCTCCGGGTGTTTCTGAAGGATACCCCTCCTGTCCACTACCTGAATTCCCAGCGTTGGAGAGTCGGGGAACCATTTCTGACGGGTCTTGAGGGAACTGGCCGGATGCAGATCTCCTGATTTGACTTCCATGGCCATGACCGGCCTATGGTCCACGGTAACCAGAAAGTCGATTTCTCTCTTGTCCAGGGTCCTGATGTAATGGAGGCGATAACAGCCATACCCCATATCGCTCAGGCACAGGCAGGCACGATACAGGTACGTTGCCACCATATTCTCCAGCCTGGCCGAACCTACCGGGGCATAGTGCCAATCCAGGAAAAACCATTTCTTTTCTTTCTTGAGGCCCCTGGAGATCTTCTGTGTCCAGGGATCGATCGAAAACAACACATACAGTCTTTTCAGTTGTTCCAGCCAGCTCTTTACCGTCGTATGAGCCGCTTCGAGCTCTCGGGCCAAATTGGCCATCGAGAGGGGGGCCGTAATGCGATCCGGGAAGAGCTGAAGCAGGTGCTCGACCTTGTCCAGTTCGGCCACCCGACTGACATCTTTGAGATCCTGCCTGACCACCAAACTGAGATAGTCCTGATGCCATTTCCGGCTGAAACGCTCATTCTGCCTCAAAAAGGGTTCAGGGAAAGGGCCATACTCTCGGAGAGACATGTAAGTCTCTTCAACTTCACGAGGGAGAGGAAGGGATACCTGCCTTTCGAAATCTCGGATCAGCCGCCAAGTTTCGTTTTCCCTCAGAAAACAGGGGGAGCATTTCAGGCCGGTGACCTCTCTGATATTCAGGGGCATCATGTGAAACAGGTTGTACCGTCCCACCAGGGAGTCCCCGGAACGGCGAAAAAGGTCCAGGCGTGCACTCCCGGTGACGAGAAACCGGAAATCCTTCCCGAAAATATCATAAGCGCCCTTGAGGATATCCCTCCAACGGGTTCGCTTATGAATCTCATCAAAAACGATCCAGGGGTCTCTGATTCCGAGAGATCGGGCCGAAGACTCGAAAAAGCGGCTGTCGTTCCGGTAAGAACGCCGGGTGGCAATATCATCCCAGTTGTAGTAGAGGGAAGGGCAGCCGTTTTTCTCCAGCCACTTCCGGGCCAGCATGGTCTTGCCAACCTGACGTGGCCCAGCCAGAAAAACCATGTGCCTCCCCGTCAACGACTCATCAAAGGCGTATTCCTCTATCGCCCTCGGGATGTAATCTCTCGGTGTCATGCGCTCATCTTATCGCGATAATATGAGCGTGTCAACTCAGTGTCGTGTCCCAGAAATACCGTAACATATTCTAAGGCCATCTGTGGAACCGTCCGCCACCAAAGGGCAGCCCTGGGGGTGGTCTCTCAGAACCGCAACTCATCTTTTGCGGTGCCGATTACCGGCCCGTAATATCGAAATTTTTACCGTCGCAGGGACAGGACCGTACCCCGTTTCAGGTGTCGCAGCCTGGGGCTGCTTGTGGAAAATGCAGAATCCGGGTCCCGTCTTATACGCATCGGAGGAATAGTTGCGG
>JAFGPH010000165.1 GCA_016926135.1 Deltaproteobacteria bacterium | reverse complement strand
TACATCATGTACGGGGGAAAGGGCGGGCTCGGCAAAACCACCTTTTCGGCAGCCACGGCCTACTACCTTGCCAAGAAGGGCAAAAAGGTCCTGGTCTTTTCCGTGGATCCCCAGGCCTCTCTGAGCGACATCTTTGAAAGGGACATCTTCGGGAAAGGCAACATTGAGATCATGCCCAACCTCTATGCCTGCGAGGTGGATGCGGACCAGAGGGTCAAGGACTACCAGGATGAGATCCGGAAAAAGATCATGGACATGTACGGCATGAAGAAAATACCGGAGGAGATCGAGAGTTACATCCAGGCATCCTCGGCGGAGCCCGCCATGGAAGAGAGCGCCATCTTTGATGCCGTTGTGGACATCGTCGTGAAAGCCGATTTCGACTATTACATCTACGATCTGGTTCCCCTGGGTCACGCCCTCTACTACCTGAGCATGGCATCCATCTATGATGCCTGGCTGGAGAAGATCACGGCCCTGAGGGAACAGATGCGGGAATACGACCAGGCGATTGCAACCATGAAGAGGGAAGAAGAGAGTACCGAGGATGAGATCTACAAGGAGCTCATATACATCAAGGATCGCATCGGCATGTCCTCCAAGATCATGACGGATACCACGAAGACCGCCTTCTTCTTTGTGGTCAACCCCGAGGAGATGACCATCGTGGATACGGAAAAGGCGGCCCAGCTCTTCGCGAAATACCGCGTGCCCCTTGCAGGTTACGTGGTCAACCGCGTCATCAACCGGGACCTGCTGAACCAGAACATCCCTGCCTACCTGAGAAACAGGATCGACATGCAGGCCAGGGCCCTCGAGATGATCGACCAGAAACTCGGCAATTCCGTTCTCTCCAGGGTCCCCGAGTTCGACTCTGAAATCAAGGGCCTGAATACGATCAAGAAACTTGCGGAAGTGATGTTTGAGGAGAAATTGTCATGAAAAACACGATGGCGGATTTTTTCAGGGAGTATCCGAACATGCGTTACATCTACTTCGGGGGGAAGGGCGGCGTGGGCAAGACCGTTGTAGCGGCCGCCGTGGCCCTCTGGATAGCCAAACAGGGCAAGAAGACCCTCCTTGCATCCACCAACCCCGTACACAGCCTCTCCAACCTCTTCCAGTTGGATGTGTTCGGAAGACCGGTACCCATACCCGGGGCGGACAAGCTCTTTGTTCAGGAAATCGACACCAGGGACACCATTGAAAAATCCAAGAAGGACATCAGGGAGAAAATCAGCTGGTTCCTCAAATTCGCGGACATCCCCACCAAGGCAGACGACTTCATCGAGTCTGCCACCATGAACCCGGCCTTTGAGGAATCCGCCATGTTCGAGAACATGATCAACATCATCTTCGAGGACGCCTTTGAGTTCTACGTCTTCGACACCGCCCCCACGGCCAATGCCCGAAGGCTCCTGGGCATGTCCAAGGTTTACGGCCTCTGGGTGGACAAGATGATGAAGAGCAGGGAAGAGGCAAAAAGCGTGCGGCTCAGCCTCTCCTTTCGCAAAAAGAAGGTGGAGGAAGAGGTGGACCCCCTCCTGGAATATCTGGTCACCTTCAGGGATCGAATCGAACAGATGAGGGCCATCCTCACGGACAGGAACAAGAGCGCCTTCTTCTTCGTCACCCTGCTCGAATCACTCCCCATAGCCGTGATCCGACGCTTCATCGGCTGGTTTGAGGATTTCGGGATCCCCATCGGGGGCGTAATCGTCAACCAGGCCATCGACAAGTCCGAAGTCTGCGAGGACACGGCGGAATTCATCTGTAACCGGGTCAGCATGCAGGACCGTTACAGGGAGGAGGTTCAACGCTCCTTTGAGAATGTGCGGGCCGAGGTCCCTCTCTTTGAGAAGGAGGTGAGGGGGTTCGACATGGTGGCCAGGCTCACGGATGCCCTTTTCCCGTCCGCTTAGCACACCTTTTCATACTCTGTGCGTCTAGCGAAGCGGGTGGTGAAGAAGGCGCTTGTCGATGAGCGCCTCGAGATCTTCGGGGTTCCACCCTACGTAGGTCGACTTGCCGTCCACGATGAAGGCGGGGAAGCGGAAGACCCTGTGCCGTAATTGTTTCCAGAAACCCAGGGGGGACTGAGCGTCGATCAGCCGGATCCTGACACGGTGGCGGTAAAGACGGGTGATTTCTCCAATCCACGTGGAAAGGGTGTCCAGGGCGTCCTTCCAGTCTGCCGGGTATTCGTCGCAGGAAGCCTGCCTGCCCTTTTTCAACAGCCCAAGGGACCCCATAATCGTATTCGTCCCGAAACTGCTCGGCGATTCAGCGGTCATCATGGGCGCCACGATCTCCACAAGTACAGCCCTCATGGTTCTCTGACTCCTTTACTGCAGGAAGATAACAACTCCCCGGGCAGAGGCAACCCCCTCTCATTCCAAGCTCCGGTCTCCGACGAGCAAAACCTGGGTCCCCATCATGAACCGGTGAAACCTTACGTCCCTCAGGCCCACCTCCTCCATGATCCGCGCCAGTGCCTCCGGCCTTAGGAAGGCCTGGGTGGAAGCCGGAAGGTATTCATAGGCCGCCCTGTTGCGGGCGATCACCCGGCCCAAAAGGGGGATCACGAAACGGGAGTAAAACAGGACCGCAGGTCGAAAGAACCCCCTGGGAGGCGGGGAGGTGTCAAGGGCCACCACACGCCCTCCGGGCTTGACCACCCTGATCTGTTCTCTCAGTGCCCTCCGCACATCTTCTACGTTCCTGAGCAGGTAGCCCGATACAACCCTGTCGAAGGCGGCATCGGGAAAAGGCAAGTCACCGGCGTTCCCGCAACACCAAAAAACGTGCCTGCCCCCCTTCCGTCTTCTGCCAACGGCCACCATGTCGGTGGAGAAATCCAGGGCGATCGCGCTCATGGTGGAATCCCTCCGGAGCGCCGCGAGAAGGATGTCCCCGGTGCCGCTGCCCACATCCAGCACCACTCCCCCTCTCGGAAGGGCGGCTGCATCCACCAGGCGTCTCCGCCACGAGGAATCCCTGCCCAGGGTGATGATCCGGTTCATGAGGACATAGCGGCCGGAGATCTCGCCGAACATGCGGCGAATATCCGATGCCCGGTTCATCGGTCCGCGGCAACCCTTGGATGACATATCCTACTGCATGTGGCTCATGGCCTTCAGCGCGAGATAAAGCGCCTGGTGGCCGGAACGCCCGTGGCCCTGGGCCTTAACGGCCACATAGAGCTGGTGCACCAGGGCCAGACCGGGGAGGGTGAGCCCGGCGCACTCCGCCTCCGCCAGGGCAATCCCCATGTCCTTGATGAAATGCTCCACAAAGAAGCCCGGCGCGAAGTCTCCCTGCGCGATCTTGGGACCCAGGATATTGAACAGGGCGGAACTGGCAAATCCCTTGCCCACCACGTCGATCACGGCCTGCTGGTCCAGCCCCTGCTTCACTGCATAGAGAAGGGATTCGCACACACCGATGATGGTCCCTGCAACCAGGATCTGGTTGGCGATCTTGGTGTGCTGGCCCGCGCCGGGGCCGCCCATGTAGGCAATGGCCTTTCCCATCTGTTCGAACAGGGGAAGCACCTCTTCAAAGGTCTCCCGCCTTCCTCCCACCATGATGGCGAGCGTGGCGTCCCTGGCACCCAGAACCCCGCCCGAAACGGGCGCATCCAGGCTCTGCATGCCCCGCTGAGCCGCCCTTTTCGCGATGGCAACGGCAAGGCTGGGCCTGCTGCTCGTCATATCGACAACAATCCGGCAGGAACCTGACGCACTCAAGACACCCTTTTCAGCCAGGTAGACCTCTTCCACGTCCCCCGGGTTGCCGACGATGGTGAACACGACCCCACACCCGGCTGCGACCTCCGCCGGCGTATCACACCACGAGGCCCCTCCCTTCAGAAGCCCTTCCGCCTTCTCCCGGGTTCGGTTGAAAACACGGATTTCATGACCGGCCGCCTGAAGATGGCCCGCCATGGAAGCCCCCATCAATCCTGTTCCGATCCAACCGATTTTCATCTCCCCATCCTTTCGTGCAACAATGATCCTGGTCCACCCCCGCACAACTCAGCGGGATCTTCTGAAGCGCCCGGCATTCCGAGCTGTCCCCTGATCCTCCGGATATCGGCCTTGTTCGGGCGGAATGGGTAGTTCCTTATGTCCGGACCGGGCCTGGAATTGGCAAAGGGACGGTTGCAGGCCACCTCTCCATCATAGCCCTCGCACCCGCTCGTACGAAACGCTTCCCCCGAGTCGATCACTCTCTCAAGCGCATCTCCAGGCACGCCGAAGTCCACGATACGGCCCTTATGGCTGTAAGAAAACCCGGAGGCCCTGCTGATTCCCTCGTCGATGAGATATCGGGCGATCTGGATGCGCCGATACTGTTCCATGGGCGGTGGCGGATGGTCAGCCATGAGGGACTCCGCTTCAGGGAAAAAGGAAAAGAGATGGGTCCTCCCTCCCATTTCCCTGACCCGGCCGATGGCTTCCGCCATCTCCTGCTCCGTCTCGCCCATCCCCACCATGAAATGGGCGCCAGAGTTCGCCTCCCCAAACACGCGCAGGGCGTCGGCGAGAAAGCCCCAGTACACCTCCCAACGGTGAGGACCTCCGACCCCCGCGCCCCTGTATCGATCGAACAACTCGGATGTGGCAAGGTCCACGGCCACGCCGATCTTGTCTGCACCAGCCGCCCTGAAATCCTCCAGATCCCGCGTGTTCAGGATGGTAGGACAGACCAGGAGAGACACGGGGATGTCGAAACTCTCCCTCAATCGCCTGCAGATCTGCTTGGTGTCACCCACGGCCCTCCTGTTCGTGACCATGGAGATACAGATCCTCTTAACCCTCTCCCTTCGATCCGAGATCCTCCGGATGATCTCATCCAGGGGATAGGTAGGCCAGGTGACCCGGATGAAGCTCTTCCGGTCATAAGCGCCGGGCCTCTTCTTGGACAGGCCGCAGTACGCGCACCTTGCCGCACACCCCTCCCTGTAGTTCAGCAGCACGTTCACACAGTGGAGCCTTGCCCCACGGTAGAAAAGACCCGGCTTGAACCCGAGGGTCATGGCCGCGGCAAGGCTCATGCGCAAATGGTCGGGACTCTCCATTCCTACCACTCCTCTCCGGATCGATCCATGGACACGGAACAGCAGGTCCTCTGGTAGCTGATGTCGAGGCCCTGCTCCTCGGCCCAGCGAATAGCCTCCTCCGAAGGCAGGGCCATCCGGCTCACCCCGGCTTCCAGGGCAAGGATTTCCATCTGTGTATTCCCCCTTTGCCTGGCACAGCCCAATGACAGTTTCACATGGGGCATCCGGAATCTGGCCTCAGCAATCAGGTCGGCCACATCTTCCGGCCTCACCTGTGCGGTCGCCCAGCGATCCCCCGCATTCTGCATCAGGGAAACGATCACCACTTGCTCCACGCCAAAGCAGGAGATCATTTCCAATGCCCTCCTCTCCCCGTTCATCCTGCCGTGGTCCAAACCGCAGACGATGTGAGGCACCGCGGGCAGGCCCGCCATCTGAAGGGCCTCCAGGGAGGACGCGATTCGGGAAACGCCGAACGGGACATGGCAGACAGAGCGGTAGGTCTCATCGTCTCCCACCACGTCCAGCAAAGCCTGGTCCACGCCGGCCGCCTTCAGCCTCGACGCGGTGACCTGGTCCACGAGTCCGGAATGGACGGAGATGTACATTCCCGTCCGCCGCTTGACCTCTTCCAGCGCCGGGAAGAACGAATCCCACGGAAGTCTTCCCTGGTCGTCGCACCCTCCGCTGATGAGCACTCCCAGGCTTCCCCTGGATGCAAGGTGCAGGCACGCCTCGAGCAGGCGCCCGGGGTCTGCGGCGTCGATCATGCTCCGCAGTAACCCGCCCCTGCAGTGGTCGCACTGGAGCGCGCAGCGCGCCCCTGTAATGGACAGGCAGGGATAGAGACCGTGGAGGCCGTTCAAGGTGAACATGCCCGGGAGGTAGAAGGTGACCTTCTTACCGAATCGCTGCCAGGAGATCTCTCTGGCCCTGTTCCACTTATCATTGATCATTGAGCATCGATCATTGGTCATTGATCATCCGTCAACCGTCATTCCCATAGTATTCCCGAAAGGCCACCCAGCAGCGTTTCACGACCTCACTGAGCCGGCCCCACTCCTTTTCGAGTAGCTGTCTCCTTCTGAAACCTCTCTCGTGGCTCTCGGCGAAAAGGTCCCTCCACTCCTCTTCGTATCCTGTGAGAAGATCCGGGTCCTGCTCCTGCAGGGACCTCACGGCCCATCTGCCCGCCATTGCGCCGCCCGTGACGGCCTGAAAGACCCCGGCCCCGGTGACGGGGTGGGTGTGGCCCGCTGCATCCCCCACCAGCATGAACGGTCCCTTGACCACTCTCCGGAGCGCTTCGGCGGGAATCCACCCTGCTGCCCGGCAGAGAACCTGGTTCCTCACCCTTCCCTTCTCCTCCAGTTGCACGACAAATCGGTCCAGGGCCTCACACAGCCGAACCTCGCCACCGGAAACCCGTTTTATCCCCAGACCCACATTCGCCTCCCTGCCCCTGGGGAAGAGCCAGCCATACCCCCCATAAAAGGATCTCTGGAAGTGTACCTCCGTGAAATCCATGGAATTCACCAGAGGCACCCGCACCTGCACGGCGGGGATAAGGCTCCGGTTGACGGAGTCGATCCACCGCCCCACTGTTGTGTGAGGACCGTCCGCTCCGATAACCACCCGCGCGCGGATCTCCCCAGGGTCTCCGCCCCTCTGCCTCACCAGCACACGCCCGTCCTTCCACGAGATCACCCTGGTATCCAGCAACAACCCTGCGCCTGCATCCCGGGCCGCCCGGCACAGGGCCTGGTCAAAGAGATCCCTCGCGATCATAAATCCGGGGGTTCGAATGGTCTTTTCTTCCCCGTCGGGAAGGATGGTTCTCATCCCCCTCACCCCCTGCACCACGAAGTCCCGTCCGGGGCCGACCTCGCCCAGCAGGGGTGCCGGGATATACTCCGCACATCGGATGGGCTTCCCCACCACCGCTTTGCGTTCCGCCATGAGGACCCGTGCCCCCCGGCATGCGGCGCTCAGGGCTGCGGAGCTTCCCGCAGG
>JAFGPH010000164.1 GCA_016926135.1 Deltaproteobacteria bacterium | reverse complement strand
TGGGGCTCCATGAACGGTTGTCTTCCCTGCGCGACTGCTGGGGTGTGCTGGCTCTCTTCCTGGTGATCATGGGGGGGCTCTACCTCGGGCTCTTCACCCCTACGGAAGCCGCCGGGGTAGGTTCATTCGGGGCCTTTCTCTTCGCGCTTCTCAAGAGGCGGCTCACATGGGCGAATGCTGTGGCCGCCATGACCGAGACCATGCGTTCGACGGCCATGATCTTCGTTATCGTCATCGGCGCTATGATCTTCGGGTATTTCCTGGCGATCAGCAGGCTGCCCTATGAACTGGCCACCCTGGTAGGCTCCCTGCCCGTTTCGCCATATGTTGTTCTTGTCGCCATTCTGGTCGTTTACATCCTGCTGGGCTGCATCATGGATACCCTGGCCATGGTGATCCTGACCGTGCCGATCTTCTACCCGGTCATTGTGAAACTGGGTTTCGATCCCATCTGGTTCGGCATCATTATGGTCCTGGTTTCCGAAATGGGGGTGATTACCCCACCGGTAGGATTGAACGTTTACGTGATCCACGGGGTGGCCAAGGACGTCCCCCTGTTCACCATATTTCGGGGCATCCTGCCGTTTCTGTGGATGATGATCCTTTGCAGCATCCTGCTCGTTCTCTTTCCACAGATCGCGCTGTTTCTGCCCGGGCTCATGAAGTGATCGGCCCGGGTTTTCCCCATCTTTGGAGAAAAGAAAGGGACACAGAAAGAAAGGCAGCATTCGGATTTTGTGTGGTGTTTCCAGTTCACCGCTTTTGTCAAGTATTCATGATGAAAGGGTTCTTATGGGTATCACAGCCAGCCTGACGGACTACATCATCAACGCCGATTTCGAGCGGCTTCCGAAGGAGGCCGTCACAAAAACCAAGGACTTTATCCTGGATGAAATCGGCAATGCCCTCGGAGGAACAGCTCTGCGATCCGGGAAAACGATCATCGAATGGGGGAAGCACCTGGGGGGAGCGGCCGAGGCCACCCTTTTTTCAGATGGTACCAGGGTGCCTGTCGGCATCGCCTCCGGTGTAAACACCCAGCTGTGCATGGGTCTTGAACTCATGGAGACCTACAAGAACAGGGGCCATCCCGGTTCCGGCATGGTCACGACGGCCCTGGCCTTCGCTGAGAGAGACAGGCTCGGCGGCAAAGATATCCTTACCGCGATCTGTACGGCCTATGACGTGACCGGGAGAATCATCGACGCCACCTTTCCCTCACCGGAATACCGGAGAAAGGTGTGGAATTCCAGCTGGCAGGGGTGCGGTCCCTTGATCGTGGCCATCAAACTCCTCGGGCTGACCCGGGAGCAGGCGATGCATGCCTTCGGCATGGGCCTGGGCAACGCCCCGACCATGAATGTCCACAACATCCTTTTTGTGCCCGGATCCATGTCCAAGGTGGGGAATCAGTTCCACAGCTTCGTGGCCGTCAATGCCGCGGTCCTGGCCAAGATGGGATACACGGGGTACCATGAAATTCTGGACGAGCCCTTCGCCTACTGGACAACGATCTCGGACGCTAACGACGGGGGAGCCTACATCCAGGGCCTGGGAGAGGATTTTCTGGTTCTCTCCGCATTGGCGTTCAAGCCCTGGCCCACCTGCCGGTGGGCACAGGGAGGGATCCAATCCCTGCTGACGATCATGGGCGAGAATTCCTTGAAGCCGGACGACATCGAGCTCGTCACCTACCATGCCCACGAAAAGGTGACCGGGTATCCCTTCGACAACACGAACCCGTCCAGGGCCGAGGACGCCTACTGGAGCGTGCCCTGGGCCTTCGGCAACGCCTCACTGGGTCACCCCATCGGTCCGTCCTGGTATGTGGATGAGCGCTTCACAGATGAAAACCTGAAGCGGTTCATGGGAAAGGTGAAGATCAAGACGCTGCCCGAGGCCGTGGAGGCATTTTCAAGTGAACCGGAGAAGTCGGTGACTTTGCTGGAGGTGAGGACCACAAACGGCAGCGTGTACACCAGGGCTACTGAGTACTGCAAGGGGGATCCCCAGGAGCCGATGAGACACCAAGAGGTGATCGACAAGTTCCTCTCCCAGACGTCGGGTGTCGTGTCTCTCCAGAAGGCGCAGAGGATCATCTCTCTCGTGGAGAGACTGGAGGATGTGTCCGATGCCTCCGAGATCGCGCACCTGGTCTATTGAGCCCGCCCGGCTGGCCGCCCTGCCCGGATGACGGACCGGGACGGCACAGTGGGGTCTTCACGATCATGGACGGTGATATCCGATTCAGTCACGGGGGGTCGGCAGAGATGGCCAACAGCGTGTACGAAAAAATCCGAGACATCGTGGGCGAGAAAAACGTGTCGGAAAACTTTTTTGAACTCGTCAACAACACGATCGACGTCTTTCCGTATGAACTCGATCTGGAAAAGGACCCCCTTCCCTATGTGGTGGTGAAACCCGCTGACGAGAAGGAGATCAGCGAAATATTCAAGCTGGCCAACCAGGAGGATATCCCTGTATACCCGAGGGGGTCCGGAACGAGTTTCACCGGTTCTGCCAGGGCTCCATGCCGGGGCATTGTGCTGAGCACCAGCAGGATCAATTTCATCGAGATCGATCCTGATCAGGGCTATTTTGAGTGCGGTCCGGGGGCGGTCGTCAATACCGTGGACCTGGCGCTGGCCAAGGAGGGCTACTTCCTGCCCGTTTACCCCGGAAGCAAGCTCGTGGCCACCATGGGAGGCATGATGGCCGGGAACACCAGCGGCCATATCATCGATGCCTGTGTCGGGAAGCCGGCGGACTATGTCCTGGGGCTCGAGGTGGTCCTGCCAACCGGGGAGATCCTGGAGACGGGATCCAGGGGTTTGCGAAAGCCGGCGGGTACGGATCTGACCAAGTTCTTCGTGGGAAACGACGGGTTGACGGGGATTGTGACCCGGATACGGATGCGTCTGGTGCCGACAAGGGAAAGGGCCTTCGGGATCGCCTACTTCCGTGACCCGGAGTCCGTCGCCCGGGCCGTCGTCAGAATGTACAAAGAGAAAGCCCCGGCACCGCTGTTCATGGAATTCATGGATCGGGCAACCACCACGATCGGTTTCGAACACGCCGGCCTCCCCACCCCTCCGGGTTGTTCCATCTTCTTCGCCTCCTTCGGACTGACCAGGGAAGCGGCATCGGAGAACAACCGGCGACTTCTGGAAGTGATGAAAAAGGAAGACCCCGTGAGGGCGGAGGAAATCGCGGATCTGGAGCAGTGGATGAAGATCTGGACCGCAAGGGAGGTGATCATCTCATCCCTCATGCAAAAACATGACGGGCACTTCTCTGGGCCGGAAATCGTGGCCACCCTCGCAACGCTCGTGGAATGCATCCGGGAACTGGAAAAGTACGGGGAAAAGCACCCCATTTTCCAGGGGCTCCCCTACTACCTGCTGGGCCATATCGGCGCGCTCACCTTTCATCCCACACTCATTGTACCCAGGGAGTGGGACAATGAGAGGAAGAGACGGCTCGTGGATGCGGAATTTGAAGTGGAAAAGGAGATGAACCTGCGATTCGGGACATGCGGGGGGGAGTGGCTTCAGTTCGGAAAGAGGACCCGCTTCTTCAGGGATCGATACGGTGAAAGGGCCTACGACCTGGTACGGCAGATCAAGGCGGTTTTCGATCCGAAGGACATCCTCAGCCGGGGGATCCTCGATGGCCTCTAGCAGGCTGCGACCCGGGTGTTTTTCAGCAACCTGCTAGATTCGGGTGGGCGGTCCCCCTTGCGAAACGGCTGATGCACACAGCCCTTGCTTCCGGGAACTTGCCCATTCGCCAGATGCGGTAAAGGTGGAAACGGAGATGGAAGAACCTTTGGAAAACGGAGATATGCTGAGGCAGGAAATCCTGGACGCGGTCTCAAAATGCGTGAAATGCCGCTTCTGCTTCAGTCGGTGCCCGGTCTATGAGGTTTCCCACGGGTGGGTGACCCAGGGCGCATCGGGCATCACACAGTCCCTCTACTACGGGATCAAGTTCAACCATATCGACAGGGCACTCAGGGACATTCTGATGCGGTGTACAACGTGCCGGAGCTGTGAAATCATCTGCGAAAGACTGATGGCGGGGGTGAGCCTTGTTGAGGCAATCCGGAAGGGTAGGCGACTGCTTCTGGAACAGGGCATTGACCCCCTCCGTGAACAGCAAAGGGCCTTGGAGTCCCTTCAGGCCCTCGGGAACCCTTACGGCAAGCCGCCCTCAAAAAGGACGGCCTGGGCGAAGGGGCTGGAACTGAACCGGCTGGACGAAGGTGCCGACGGCGTTTGCCTCCTGTACTATGTGGGGTGTACCCCCTCCTACGATGACCGGGTCCAAAAGGTGGCAAGAAGCATCGCGGGCATCCTCCAGGGGGCCGGTGTGGCCTTCGGCATCCTGGAACAGGAGAAATGCTCCGGCGATCCTGCCCTGGTCATGGGGGAACGCGCCCTTTTTGAGGATCTCGCGGAGCAAAACCTGGAGCGCTTCAGGAAATCCGGCATACCGCAGATCCTGACCACCTCTCCTCATGATTTCAACTGCTTTTTGAAGGACTACCCGGAGGGGATGAGAAAGATCAACGTCATGCACTACACCCAGTTTCTCTGCGAGCTGGTGGACGAAGGGAGGCTCGTCTTCCGGAGGGACATGCCCAGGAAGGTCACCTACCAGGATCCCTGCTATCTCGGAAAACACAATCAGATCTACGAGGAACCGAGAAGGCTCCTGGCGGCGGTCCCCGGGCTTGAGCTGGTGGAGATGAGAAGGAATCGCCAGGACAGCCTTTGTTGCGGGGGCGGGGGAGGCAGGATGTGGGCTGATTTTGATGAAGCCGCCCACCTGGCCGAGGTTCGAGTCCTTGAGGCCCTGGAGACGGGTGCGGAGATCCTGGCCACGGCCTGTCCCTTTTGCCTCGTCAATTTTGAAGACGCCGTTAAAGTCCTGGACAAGGAGGACTCCATCAAGGTGAGGGATGTCGCGGAGATCCTCTCTGAAGCCATGGGCACTGAAGGCCCTGGAATCTAGGAAGTCCGGAGGGGGTCATGGCAGAGAGCACTCCAGACCAGCCACTCAAACAAGGATGGAACCCATCCTCCCCGGAAGCGTCCGGGCAGGCACTCTCCAGGGAGCAGGTCTTCAAGCACGAAGACGTCATCGAGTGGAGGCCCCATCCAATGAATCATCGCCTGAAGATGGGTTTCCTGATTACCAAGGAGAAGGATGGGGTAGAGCTCACCTGTATCAGGGGCATGATACCCCGGGGCGAGAGCGTGCCTGAGCACACCCACAGCGTGCACGATATCCTCTACCCGATCTCCGGGAAAGGGAAAATCTGGGTGGCCGGCATCGGAGAATCGGAAATCAGGAAGGGGGTTCTTGTTCACGTTCCCCCTGGAGTCGGACACAGGATCTACGATGTGACCGAGGATCTGGAACTTTTTGACGTGTTCAGCGGGCCCCTCCTATAGGCCTTTCGTGTGCTGACCGCCGTCCCTTCCAGTCCGGTCTTGTTGTGGCACGCTCAGTACTCGTGCAGAGCGTCCCCATGCTGAAAAACTCGAAAGGGCAAGGAGAAGGCAACATGGTTTCCGAGGAAAGAACTCAAGAAATCCATGAGAACATCTTCCAGGCGGTCGTCGAGTTCGACACGGAGTTGTGCGTGAAGTGGTGTAAAATCGCCATCGATGAAGGTCTCGACGCCTACGAGACCATCATGGGGGGACTTGCCGCCGGGATGGACAGGGTGGGAGAGCTCTACACAACCAAGGAGTACTTCGTCCCGGAGCTGTTGATGTGCTCCGATGCCCTTTACGGGGGCCTGGAAGTGCTCCGCCCCCTGTTGAAGCTGGAGTCGGCCGGCACAAGGGGAAGGGTCCTCCTCGGCGTTATCGAGGGGGACATTCACGATATCGGCAAGAACCTCGTCAAAACTATGTTCGAGGCCGCAGGGTGGGATGTGCTCGATCTGGGAAGAGACGTGAAAATGTCAAGATTTGTGGAGGAACTGAAAAGGAACGATCATGACGTGTTGGCCGTATCCGCCCTCATGACCACCAGCATGCTCGCCATGCCGAAGCTGATTGAGATGGTCAAGGCGGAGAAGCGGTCTGTTAAAATCCTCGTGGGGGGTGCGCCCATGAGCAGGGAGATCGCAAATAAATACGGGGCCGACGGCTATGCCCCGGACGCCGTCGCGGCCGTTCACGAGGCAGCCGCTCTTTTGACCAAAGGGGAGGGGACCCTGTGAGGGGATCGCCCGGGAGGAGTCCGGGCGGGAGAGGGAGGGGGAAACCATGCAGTGGAGAGAGGACCGGATGGACGGCAGGGAGAGGATGGATGCGCTTCTCGGCTACAGGAGGCCGGACCGGGTTCCGATCAATATGATCACGGTCGGGTTTCCCTGCAGAAACGCGGGGCTGTCTGTGGCCGTAGGGTATGACGATCCGGAGAAATACTTTCACTCCTTTCTGTGGACGGCCGAGCAGTATGGATGGGACCTTTTCCCCCAAAACTGCCCCCACGTGGTTCTGGGCGTCACGGACTTCGGCGGGAAGGTTCGACTGCCCCAGGGGGAATTCGAGGGGGCCCTGGTCGTCACTTCCTTCCCCGTGAGCTCCGAAGAGGATGTGGGCCGCCTGGAGGTGCCGGACCCCAGGATGAGCGATCGCATCGGCAAGGCCATGGCTCTTTCCAGGCTGCAGGCCGAACAGGGACTCCCCGTGACCTTCGTTTCCCGCTCGCCCTTCACGGTGGCATCCAACCTTTGCGGCCTGGAGGCGTTTTCCCGATGGATGATGAAGAAACCCGAGCTCTGCGAGAGGCTGATGGACCTGGCGATCGACCACATCTTCCGGGTGCTTGGTTGGTGGGTGGAGGTTTTCGGCGCCGACCGCATCTTTGCCTTCATGACCTCCCCCAGTGAATCCAACCAGGTGATCTCGCCCAGACAGTTCCAGCGTTTTGCCCTTCCCCGTCATTTGGAATACCACAAGCGTTTGAACGCACTGGGTCTCAAGCGCTTCTGGTTCCACATCTGCGGGGACCAGAACCTCAACCTTCCGGCCCTGGCCGAGGCCGCGCCGTGGCCCCATCCCAGTCTCCTCAGTTTCGGCCACGAGGTCGACCTTCTGGAGGCCTCCCGGCTTTTTCCCAAAGACATCCTGTACGGAAACGTGGAGCCTGCAGTCATTCAGATGGGTACCCCGCAACAGATCTATGACGTGACGAGGGAGACCCTGGAGAAGGGGAAGCGCCATCCCGCGGGGTTCGTCCTCTCAGCAGGCTGTGAGCTGCCACCGATGGCGCCCCCTGTCAACGTGTTCGCCGTGAGCAAGGCGGTCGACGATTTCGGATGGTACGGCTGATGCCCGTTTGGAGATGACGACTCCCGAATGAGCGCCTGGACATGGGGGAATCATCGAAGCGCATAGAATTACGCTCAGCAAAGGAGAACACGGATGGATCTGACGGAACTCTATGAAAAGGGCAAAGGGACCCTGGCGTCCCAGAAGATCGGTTTTACCCTGGAGGGGGTGGAGACCGGGTGGGTGATGGAGAACAACCGGAGGATTATGGATCGTTATGTCTTTCATCAGAAGGCCATCGACGCCCCTTCTTCGGCCAACACCGAGGTCTCGATCCTGGGCGTGACCCTGAAGACGCCCGTGATCATGAGTGCCATGACCATGCCCATCCCGGCGATACGGGAAAACGGCCTGGCACTTGTGGCGGAGGGCCTCAAGGCGGCGGGTTCCATGATGTGGACAGGGACCCCCATTCCCCAGAACCTCCGGGAACTCGCCCGGGCCGGGATTCCCCTCATCCAGAACGTAAAACCTCACAGGGATCGCGAGAAGATCTTCAGGGAGTTGAAAGAGATCCAGGAAGCTGGCGTCACCTGGGTAGGCGTGGAAATCGATGCGGGCATGGGGACCAAAATCAGGGACCAGCAGATCGCCAAGGACTGCTGCCCCCTGTCCGTGAACGAACTGACGCGAATCCGAAAGGCCGTAGACCGGCCCCTCGTATTCAAGGGCATCCTGAGCGTGCAAGATGCCCTGAAGTCACTTGAAGCGGGGGCTGACGCCATGATGGTCTCCAACCACGGGGCCCACACCATTGATTACCTGCCTCACCCCTTCCAGGTCCTGGAGGGCATCACGGAGGCGGTGAAAGGAAGGATCCCCATCTTCGTGGATTGCGGGTTTCGCCGGGGGAGCGACGTGCTCAAGGGGCTGGCCCTCGGTGCAAGACTTGTGGGCCTGGGTCGGCCCGTCCTTTATGGGCTTGCGGCCGACGGCGCAGAAGGCGTCAGGGATGTTGTGCTACAGGTGACCGCCGAGCTAGCACGCATCATGGTCATGGTGGGCGCAGGAAACCTCAGCGGAATCCGGCGGGAATGCGTGATGGAGGCCTGAGCGATATTCCTGCACTATTCGCTATCAAATACTTGCCGTGACCCCAGCACTGACGCCGCTACAACACTTCTCGTCCGATCTGCTGCTACTTGCCGTTCGGCGCATGAAAATATACCTTCACGGCCGACTTCATCTGGAGCACGGCCTTTTGACGAAATCTCCGGGCGTAGGCCTCTGCAATGGCCTTCAACTTCTTCTCGGTCTCCTCGGTCTCCGGCGCAACGACCATGAGAACCCGAGAGGGCTCGGAATACGTTTTGACACCACTTCGCCAGTACCCGTTGGCAGGGTACACAGTGAACCCGTCAGGAAAACGCTTGACGATCTCTTCATCTCGAAACTGCTGCCATTGCTGATCGGAGATCCTCGTTCGCCCCGCGTCTGCACTGAGCCCGAAACACATCTCGTAACGGGACCATGGTGACTGTGTTGCACAGCCTGAAGCACTCAGGACCAGTAGCAGTATCAGAAGTGTCAGTTGGCGAATCGCGGCGCTGACCCGTGGAACGAAGCTTGCGGGTGCCGTAGGCACATGCAAGCGAGTGACATCGGGTCCAGTGCCTTGTTCC
>JAFGPH010000163.1 GCA_016926135.1 Deltaproteobacteria bacterium | reverse complement strand
CAGGAGTTTCCCACACTCTCCACAATCACGGCTACTGTATTCATTATTATAAAAATTTATAAATTGGGTGGTACACTTTTATTTCCCTATTGACATTCTCCTGTCACGCAAGGCGGTGCGTCGTCTTTACCTATCAAGCCCAGCCTTGTTAGGTCCGCTCAGAACCGCCTCTGTGCAGCTTTCCAGGTCACTTAAGAACATCTCTTCCATGAATCGCGCAAAGGCTGCATCCTCGATGGCGACATAGATCTCACCTTGGGAAAAAACCTGTTCCGCCAGAGCACGACTCGGCATCCACGTTTAAGCTTGAAATAAAAGTATCTGGTAGAAACGCAGAAGGGACGAGAAAAGGGAGCCAAATCGCAGCGCATGACGCGCATGTTTGTTGTTTTTCGCGGCCTCAATCCGTAGTTCGAGCTTGCTGATCGTGAAAAAAGCCAGATTCAGACCGGACAACATCACCGATTGGGAGATGCATAAAAGTACCCGATCTATATGAGCAGCGTCATTGGTCACAAACGTCGTCATGTAATGGGTCAGGGAAGCCGCCGCGATAAAAACGATGAAATGCCCGCGGCTCGAGGCTATGGCTCGAGCTCGACCTTCAGATCGAGAAATATCAGCATGTCCTTGAGACTGATAATGCCCGCCAGACGGTCCCCCTCGGTGACCATGAGGCGGCTGGTGCCCGTCCTGTTCATCTGAGAAAGGGCATCCATGGCGTCGGCACCCGAGTCGATGATATTATCAGACGAGCAGCCGGAGACAACATCTCCCACCCTCTTGTTGGGCCAGTCCTCCCTCGGGATCTCCTTGACCTGTTTCATCGTGATACAGCCGATAAGGCGGTCAGTTCCCTCAACCACCGGGAACATCTTGAATTGATGCCGGTAGATGTAGTCTTCAACAAGCTCCTCGATAGTGGCTGAGGGGGTAACCGTCACAGGCCTATCCTTCATGAAACGCCGAACCGGCTCCCCCTCCAACGCCTTCCGCACCAGGAGTTGCCGGTGGGACATCCGCGCGGCGTTCCGGAGGAACATGCCTATTAAAAACCACCACATCCCGCCTACGAAATTCCCGCTGAAAAACTGTAAAATGCCCAGGATGACGAGAAGGAGGCCGAATCCGGCGCCAACCTCCGAAGAGACGCGGGTTGCCCACCGGAGGTTTTTCTTCCATGTCCAGAGGACCGAGCGAAGTATGCGGCCGCCGTCCAGGGGGAATGCGGGAACGAGATTGAAGAGCGCCAGCAGGCCGTTGATCCAGGCAAGGTAATGAACGACCCCGTAGAACGCCTCGGGCCATCCAGCCGCCCTCGACGCCCGGAAGAGGAGATAGAATATAAAGGCCAAGATTATGCTGGAAACCGGTCCTGCGGCGGCCATGGCGAATTCGGCCTTCGGCGTCCGCGGTTCATCCTCCATCTCGGCCACGCCTCCGAAGATGAAAAGCGTTATCCCCTTGATCGGCAGGCCGTATCGCCTGGCGACAAGGGAGTGGGACATCTCGTGGACGATGATGGAGAGAAAAAGCCCTATGGCTCCAACAATCCCCATGATCCAGTAGGCCCGCGCGGAAAGACCCTCGTAGTGGAACGGAAAGAGTCCCGCTGAAAGCGACCATGCAACCAGGATCGCGAGGACCACCCAGCTCAGGTCGATTCTTACCTCGAAACCGAAGAGCCTGAAAAGGTCGATTCGTTTTCCGAACATACCGGTCACCCCTCACACATGGCTGATGAATGCATTTAAAAAGGGCTGGAGTCCCCTCCCGCGACGTGGGGAATTGATTCCGGCTCCCATTTTAGATATTATGATAATACAAAGGCAAGCCGCATTCAAGATGCGTTTATTTCTTATGATTACGACAAAAAGCCATAAATTTTTCTGTTGCCGTTCAAGTCAGACAGACGATTGACTCTTGGCATACCGGAGGCAATGTGTACCATATTTAAACCGAAATGACACATTCGTGAGCCATTGTCTCAAGAATCGGTATGAAAATGCACAAGATTGATTTTTTAAATAATTAGACGTTTGAATTTAAAACATTTCAATAGGAGGGGCTGATAATGAGCATGAAGCAGGATTTCGAACAGAGAATGCAGGCAAAATTGGAGGAGTGTGAGATTTGTATTAAGAGGCTGAAAGAAAAAGCCAATAGATCAGAAACCGCAATCCGGGCCGAGTGCTGCAAACTGATTGATGATTTGTCCATGAAGGAAAGATCGGCCAGGGAGAATCTCGATCAGATGCGGCAAACCGGTGAAGAGGATTGGGATCTCATTTATTCACCCGCCGCAAATATTTATGACGCCCTTGCTGAATCTGTTGAAAAGGCGCTTGATTGGGCGGCTTCGAAGTTTAATTAGGGGCTTAATCGTACCCATGTCTTCCTCCGTACAAGGCCGGAAAAAAGGGCAGAAGGCTCCATAGCAAGATAAAAATCTCCCGGCTTGGGGCCATCCACGGCTCTCTGACTGCGATCGTCACCTTTCTCATGTGGCTCTTTTTTTCATCCGGCATCTTCCTGATAGGGGCCGAACTGGTCCGCAATCTCGGAAACGCAGGAAGCGATTCATCGTGATGGTGTCACGGGGAACGCCCGGGGTTGTGTACAGGCGGTTTTTGAGACGATGACACGGGATCCCATGCTTCAAAGATATTTTATGGTGTGCCATCAATATCCGGCATAAAGGGGAATGAAAGGAGAAGAAAATATGGACGCGATCAGCATGGAAGAATTGAAGGGAACCTTTCTATCGAGATATCCCGACTGGTGTGTTTCGCTGTTCATGCCCACCCACCGGGCAGGCAGGCAGACCAGGCAGGACCCGATTCGCCTGAAGAATCTGCTTCGGTCGGTGGATGAACGTCTGGCTGAGAAGGGCTTGCGCCCCCCTGAGGTGCAGGAGATGCTCAAAGGGCCCGGTCGTCTTTTGCATGACCGGGCTTTCTGGCAGCACCAGAGCGACGGCCTGGCGCTGTTCTTTTCAAAAGAGGCGTTTCACTCTTTTCGCCTTCCCCTTCCCTTTGAAGAGCTGGTGGTTATTGCCAACCGCTTTCATGTCAAGCCGCTCCTTCCGATTCTGACCAGCGACGCCCATTTCTATATCTTGGCCCTCAGCCGGAACAGGATCAGATTGCTGGAAGGCACACGGCATACGGTGGATGAAATCGACACGGGGGACCTGCTCCGGCGACTGGAGGAGGCGTTTCCGTCCGAGCCTCCGGAAAGGCAACTGCAGTTTCATACCCGTGCCCCGGCGGGAAAAGATGGCCGGGCGGCCATGTTTCACGGTCATGACCCCGGGGATGAAGCCAAAGGCGACATTTTGCGCCGGTTCCGCATGATCGACAAAGAATTGCCCAATATGATCACCGGCGCCCGATCGCCCGTCGTGCTGGCGGGTGTCGAGTATCTCCTGCCGATTTACAGGGAGGCAAGCGCCTATCCGCACCTTGCCGAACAGGGAATACCGGGCAACCCCGAGGGGCTCAAGCCCGAGGAACTGCACGGCCAGGCGTGGTCCATCGTGGAGCCCCTATTTGAAAAGGCGCGCGAAAAGGCTGCCGATCAGTACCGCCGGTCGTCCGGCACCGGGCTGACCACAACCGGTATAAGGGAGGCTGTTTCATCCGCCCATCAAGGGAGGGTGGATGTTTTGTTCGTTGCGGTCGGTGTTCAGGTCTGGGGCGATTTTGATCCCGGCGCCCATGAGGTTCATGTGCACCGGGAGGCCGAACCGGGCGATGAGGATCTTCTCGACCTGGCGGCTATCACCACCATCCTGAACGGGGGGACCGTGTATGCGGTCGACCGGGAAAAGGTGCCCGGTCATGCCCCCCTTGCGGCGGTATTCCGCTACTGAGATACGGGCCTGCGGGGAAACAGGCCCTTATTCTCGATCATCCGTGCGAGGTCCCCGAATGGTGAGAACGGGCTGCGCAGCGAGCCGGACCACCTTTTCGGCGACCGAGCCAAAGACAAGGCGTTTCAAACCGGTCTGCCCGCGGGTGGCGATGACGATGAGGTCCGCCTTTTCATCCTCGGCGGTCGTCACGATCTGATCGGCAGGGTCGCCCATGACCACCATGATGTGGACCGGAACCTTTTCAGGGACCCTCTGCTGTATCCGTTCTTCGATGACCTTTTTTGCGGATTCGGATAACTCCATTTGCTGCTGATACGGCGGCACGTTGAAGGTCCCGGGGCTCATGGGATCAGCAGTGACGGGGGGGATCGGCGGAACAACGTGAATGACGATGAGCATGGAGGAAAAGTGAAGGGCGAGCTCGCAGGCCGCCTCCAATGCCTCAAAAGACGGATCGCTTAAATCGGTGGGGCAAAGAATATTCTTGATGGGAAGCATATGACACTCCTTTCTTGTCTGTGGATGAGATTTCAGACAGGGTATTCTAACACACTGGTTTACGGGCCTCCGATTCGACAGGTTTCCTCGTCATGGCCGCCTTTCTTGCCTGGAAACCGCACTTTTTACAGAGGAAACGGAAGGTTTTTTCTCAAGCCATCCGTAAACGTCGATCAATTTCATGATCTCGTCGGCGATCCAGATGGAGCTCGAGACAAGGGCGATCCGAAGCCAGTCCGCTCCGGAGAGCGCGACGGCCCCGAACAGCAGGTGCCCGATAGGCGTTTGCACGGCCAGGATTTGCAGAATGATCGCGATCCCGGCGCCCACCAGGATCCATCGGTTGCCGAACGGACCGATGGAGAATACCGACTGGCTCGAGGATCGCGCGTTAAAGGCCTGGAACCATTGAAAAGCCGCCAGCGTGGCAAAGGCAATGGTCCGGGCGTAATCCAGGCCGCCGCCTTGCAGGGAATACCGGAACAGGCCTATGGTGCCTGCGGCCATGATGGGTGTGAGCAGCGCCATGCGCAGCGCAACACCACGGTCTATTATGAATTCTTTGGGGTCCCTCGGGGGGTGCTTGAGCACATCCGGATGTCCCGGCTCCACACCGAGGGGTATGGTGCAGGCGCCGTCCGTCACCAGGTTGACCCAGAGGACCATCACCGCGGTCAGGGGCAGGTCCAGACCGATGAGGAGGGCCGCGACGAGGGTCAGGATTTCACCGAGATTGGTCGAGAGCAGGAAGAATACGACCCTGCGCAGGTTGTTGTAAATGACCCGGCCTTCCTCCACCGCATGGACGATGGTGGCGAAATTGTCGTCGGTTAGCACCATGTCCGCCGCCTCCTTGGCAACCTCGGTGCCGGCCCGGCCCATGGCCACGCCGATATCCGCGCCCTTGAGCGCCGGTGCGTCGTTCACCCCGTCCCCGGTCATTGCCACCACATGTCCCTCTGCCTTGAGGGCCTCCAGGATTTTGAGCTTGTGTGCGGGGGTGACGCGGGCAAATACACCGTTCTCGAGGGCAGCCATGGCAAGGTCGGGCCTTTCCATTCCGTCTATTTCGGGGCCGGTGACGGCCTTGCCGTCCGCTGCTATCCCTACGGCCCTCGCTATGGCCAACGCGGTCACCGCGTGATCGCCGGTGATCATCACCGGATGGATCCCCGCGGACCGGGCAGCCTTCACCGCCTCGATGCTCTCCTCCCGTGGCGGATCGATCATGCCCCAAAGGCCGGCAAAGGTCAGGCCGCCTTCCACGTCGGCCCTCTCAAGCGTTTCCCTGTCTCCGGGCATTTCCCGATAGGCCCCGGCCATAACACGAAGCGCCTGGGAACCAAACCGTTCGCTCATGCCGGCGATCTCCTTGCGAAGGGCCTCGTCCAGTACCACAACATCGCCGTCCTTGAGTATATGAGAGCAGAACCCCATGATCCGCTCGGGCGCCCCCTTGACATAGGCGACATGTCCGGCGCCGTCCCCTTCCCGATGCAGGGTGGCCATGTACTTGGTGTCGCTGGAGAAAGGGATTTCCGCGAGCCGATTCGCTTGCTCCCGGACGGAATCCCTGTCCATGCCCGCCTTTGCCGCGACCACGAGCAGTGCCCCTTCGCTGGGATTCCCCTCAACGGCCCATTCCCCCCCTTTTCCCTTGAGCCTGGCGTTGTTGCACAGGGCACCGATCCTCAGCAGCATCTCCAGTGGCCCGGGGAGTTTTTCTGCAGTTTCACCATCCTCCGCCTTTATTTTCCCCTCAGGCCGGTACCCTTCGCCGCCTGCCTCATAGATCCTGCCCCCCGCCCAGATTCCGCGCACGGTCATCTGGTTCTTGGTGATGGTGCCGGTCTTGTCCGAACAGATCACCGTGGTGGACCCGAGGGTCTCCACCGCAGGCATGCGCCGGATGATGGCGTTTCTCTGTGCCATGCGCCGCACTCCCAGGGCCAGGGTCACACTGATCACAGCGGGAAGCCCTTCGGGAATGGCAGAGACGGCCACGGCCACCGAAAACATCAGCATTTCGATGATCTCGTGGCCGCGAATCATCCCGAGACCGAAAACCCCGGCTGCGAGAGCAATGCCTGCGATCCCCAGGACCATGCCCAGTTTGTGCATCCGCTTCTGAAGCGGGGTGTCTTCCCTGCTGGTGGAGCGGACCTCTGCCGCGATGCGGCCCATCTGGGTCTGCATCCCCGTGGCGACCACCACCACCCGGCCCCTGCCGCCGGTCACACTGGTGGACATCCAGACCATGTTCCTCCGGTCTGCCATGGGCGTGTCTTCATCAAGGGTTTCGATGTTTTTTGCGACCGGGACCGATTCCCCCGTCAGTGCGGATTCATCCACCTGCAGGTCGTCAGCGGAAAGAAGCCTGCCGCCGGCAGGCACACGGTCGCCCGTTTCAAGCAGAAGCACGTCCCCGGGGACCACATCTGATGCCTCTATCTCCAGAGGGTTCCCTTCCCTCATGACCCGGGCATGAGGCGCCGCCATATCGCGCAGGGCGTTCAATGCCCCCTCTGCGCGCCATTCCTGGACAAACCCGAGCAGGCTGTTGAGGAGAATAACCCCTGTGATCACCACCGCATCCACGTGGTGACCGACCAGAAGGGACAACACCGCGGCGCCTGCAAGAAGATATATCAGGGGATTATGAATCTGCCTGAAAAGAAGGGCCATCGGGCCCGTGGACTCTTCGGTATCCAGCACGTTCGGCCCTGTCTCCCTAAGACGCTGCCCGGCCTGGGACGCTCTCAGGCCGTCCATGTCGACCTCGAGTCGCCTGAGCACATCCTCCGCATCCATCGCGTGCCAGTGAACTTCGGTAGCATGATTGTGCATATTCGTCTTTTCCCTTTCTGCTTTTTCCGCATTTGGAAAATAGTGCGACCGGTCCTTATGCGGCTCATTTCAAGGTGTATTCCAGTGGAGTGCGGACGGTCACGCGTATTTTCCGAAATAGCAGCATAGAAGTGATGGAGGAGGAACGGTCCCTTCCCCCCTATCCACCCAGCGCCCGGCGCGCATAAATGAAAGCCACCAGAATGACGAGTGTGGCAAGCCACACCAGAAGATATATCCGCATGGCGCGTCTGGCCTTTTCTTTCTCCCACCATGTTCGAGGGCGAATGCCCTTGACGAGAAAAACAGCCTTGCTTGCCAGGTTCAAGCATACCACATTGACCGCCAGCAATAAAGCGGCCCCTGCGGCGAGTTCGAAGCGGCCTTGTCCCAGCATGAGGCCCAGGGTCACAGCGGGCGGAAGCAGGGCAACAGCTACCATGACACCCACAAGAACACTT
>JAFGPH010000162.1 GCA_016926135.1 Deltaproteobacteria bacterium | reverse complement strand
TGACACTCCCCATGCCCCCGAGGGCAAGGGCGATCATGGCCTTCAGGCTGAACACAAAGCCGAAGTAGGGGTCGAAGGAGTAGGTTGTTGCCGTGGCAATGCCTGCCAGCCCTGCCAGGCCGATTCCGATGCCGAAGGTCACTGTGTTCACGCGGTGAGGGGTAATCCCCACCAGCATGGCCGATTCCAGATTCTCCGATGCCGCCCGCACGGCCTTTCCCGTGAGCGTCTTCTTCAAGAAGAGGGAGACGCCTGTTGCGGCCACAACGGCGATCAGGAAGGCCATGAGTCGGGTAAAAGAGATCTTGATGCCCATGGCCGTCATGCCGTAGGCGGTGTAGACCGTCCTGATCGCCCTTGGGCTGGGAGTCCACATGACGGAGATGAGGTTCTCCAGCAGGGCCATTAAGCCAAAGGCAATCAGGAGGGATGGGAACTTGCCTGCCCGGGCCACCTTTCTGAAAAACACCTGGTAGAAACCGAAACCCAGAATGAGAAAGGCCGGAAACACAATCACGATGGAAAGGTAGGGATCCAGGGAGAGGATCTCGAACAACCAGAAGGTCGCGTAGGCGGCCAGGATGATCATCACCCCCTGGGCAATGAAGATGATCTGCATGGTGCCGAAGATGAGGCTCAGGCCGATGGCGGCGATGCCGTACATGGCCCCAAAGAGGATGCCGTTGATCAGGATCTGGAGGAGGATGTTGAACGGCGGAAGCTCGAACATTTTTGACTTACCTCAACGCCCCCATATACGCCTTCTGGATTTCAGGGTCAGCCAGCAGATCATCCCCCCTTCCCATCAGGGATATTCTGCCGTTCTTGAGAACCAAGGCGCGATGGGCAATTTTCAACGCCTGATGGATGTTCTGCTCCACGAGAAGGATCGTCACCTTCTGTTCATTCAGGCTTGCAATGATTCCGAAAAGCGTCTTCACGATCAGGGGAGCCAGCCCTAGGGACGGTTCGTCGAGCATGAGAAGCCCGGGTCTGGACATGAGCGCCCTCGCGATGGCGACCATTTGTTGTTCCCCTCCGCTCATCTTCCCGGTGGGCTGATCCTTCCGCGCCATGAGTACGGGGAAAAGCCCGGTGACCCATTCAAGCGTCTGCCTCATCAGGGGCCTGGCTCGCTTGGTGAAAGCCCCCAATTCCAGGTTCTCCAGCACCGTGAGCGATGAAAAGAGCCCCCTCCCTTCGGGCACAAGGGCCATGCCGAGATCCACCATGGTATCGGCACCTTTTCCATCCACCCGGGACCCGAGAAACTCAATCCGGCCCAAAGTGCAACGAATCAGGCCCGAGAGGGTCCTCAGAACCGTTGACTTACCGGCGCCGTTCGAACCAATGATGGAGTAAACCTCCCCCGCTTCTACATGAAAACCGACGTCCCAGAGGGCTTGCGCATCCCCGTAAAAGACGTTCAGGTTCGTGACTCTAAGCAGGGGATTCGCCAAGGTAGGCCTCCACCACTTTCCGGTTGACCGCTATCTCCTCCGGGCTGCCCTCGGCCAGTTTTCGACCGTATTCCAGGACCACGATCTTGTCGCAAATGTTGAAGACGGCATCCATCTTGTGTTCAATCCACAGGATGGAGATGCCATGGGTTTCCCGGATCTCTCGGATGAGGGCCATGATCTGGTGGGTTTCTGTAGGGTTCAATCCCGCTAGCGGCTCGTCCAACAGCGCCAGGCCGGGTTCCGAGGCAATGGCGCGCGCAATCTCCACGAGCCTGCGGTCTGAATAGGTCAGATGGGCGGCGGGCATGTCTTTGGTTTCCAGCAGATTCAGGATGTCCAGGCATCTAAGGGCATCCTCCATGGCCTTCTTCCTTGTGCATCGCTTCCCGTACTTGGCCCCCACAAGCACGTTCTCCAGTACGGTCAGTGTTGGAAAGATCCTGACAAGTTGAAAGGTCCTGGCGACGCCGCCCCGGCATATCCGGTGGGGTTTGAGACCTACAAGGTCTCTCCCTTGATACCGAATTCTTCCGTTGCCGGGGCGATAGATTCCCGTGATCACATTGAAGAGCGTTGTCTTGCCTGCTCCATTGGGCCCTATGAGACCCACGATCTCTCCCCCCCCAACGCCAAAGGAGACATCCGACAGAACACAGAGTCCGCCGAAATACTTGGTCACTCCTGCCAGTTCAAGAAGCATCTCCGAAAAACTCGCCACGGGTTATGTGAGGACCGAGCATGACCTAGTACAACGAGAGCCCGCCGTCATGAACAATCATCTGGCCGGTGATAAAGGCGCTGTCTTCAGAAGCCAGGAAAAGGGCCAGGCCTACCAGGTCTTCGGGCACCCCCGGTCTTTTGATACACCTTCCCTGGATCTGCATTTCGTCGAGTGGAGGCAACGGGAGCGCCTTGCTGCGGTCGAATTTGTCCCCTCCTTCAGAGTGGGTAAAGCCGGGGGCGATGGTGTTCACTCTGATGTTGGCATCTCCAAGCTCGCGGGCCATGCAGCGCGTCAGAGCCATGATCGCACCCTTCGACGCGACGTAGTGAGGCATGCCGGGGACACCTTCGAGAATAGAAGCTGAAGAAATATTGATGATCTTTCCCCCTCTGCCTTTCATATGGGGGAATACAGCCTTGATGCAGTGGAAGGCCCCGCTGGTATTGATTTCGATCACCCGCTTATACTCCTCACTGGAGATTTCAGTAAAAGGCTTTAGAACGATATTGCCGAATACAGCGGCGTTGTTGATCAGAATATCGATCGCGCCAAAGCGATCCGCTCCGGCCTTCATCATGGCAATGCAATCCTGCTCTTGGTTGACATCGGTCTTGACATAGATCGCCTGACTACCCTCTTTCTCCACCCGCTTTACCGTATGGCTCGCATCGGCAATGTCGCCAATGACGATCTTTGCTCCCTCCCGGGCAAATCCTGCCGCAAAGGCTGCGCCTATCCCCTGAGCAGCACCCGTGATGGCCGCGACTTTGTCTTTGAGTTTCATGTCTTCCTCCTTCGGTTTAAATTCTTAGAGTGTAACTTCAATGCAAGTTGCGGAGAAGTTGGAGGCCGGAGATGATTGCGACAACCTGCTGGTCCAGGGTCCAAGGCCCAGGGTCATAAAACCGTGAACGTGGAGCGTGTCCGGGTATGGAAGACGAGCACCCGTCCTCTCCATCCTCCGTAGCAGTGCTACTGCGGAGGGTGGACGGGCCACTTGCACATGCACGAAACGAGCGGAGCCCGCCCCGGCGCGACATGGCGGATCAGATGCACAGACATTCAATGCCGGGTCCGGGCCAGGGCCGTATGAACCTTTGGGCCTTCCCCGCCCTGCTGCACCCTGCACCCTGCGCCTCGGACCTTGCTCCTCACTTCTTCAGGTACTTGTCCACGATCTCCTCCACCCGTTGATGCGCCGCCGCCTCTTTGCCGGAACGTCGCCGGAGTTCCATGGCCTTGAGCGCCTCTTTCCGGTGCTTGCGCTCAAGGGCATCCACTTCCAATTCCTTGACCTTCCGTGTGGCCTCGGATTCGAAAAATCGCGAGAGGGTCTGTCTCAACCTCTGGAATCCGGATTGGGTCTCCTTTTTAGGCCGGGTTGTCCCCTTCCGTGCGTCCTTTCCGAGCCCCTGTACCAGCCGTTCGATTTCCTCCAGCGAGCGCTTGTCCGTCATCTTCAGCGCCTCAGTTCAAAAAGACTTTCCCGGGGGTGTGCCCAGACCCCACCCCTTCAGCGCGTTCCGCGGAACACGGAATGGGCGATGCCATAAATGTCTTCGCCGATTTTCTTCAGCCTGGAGTAATTCTCCATCAGCCCGTCGGGCTGCGCCTCTTGCAGGTCCGGAAACGTGGTCTCCTCTCCGATCGCGCCCTCCAGGATTCCGCCCATGTAGCTGGGCTGGCTACCAATCCGGTTTTCGGCAAAATACCCGTTCAGGGCATGCGGGAATGCCCCCTCAAAGGCATCTCGCTGCTTGCGGAGGAAATGATGATCCTGCAGGTTGAAGATGAACCGGGTTCGGGTCTCCGAGAGACTCTCTGCACCTCGAAAATCGACGACCTGCGAACCCATGAGGCTGTTTACGGAACGCGTGATGAAACCCGCAATATAGTAAGCGGATCCGCTCAGAGGAATCTCAACGATCATCTCAGAGATTTTTTTATTCTTTGTGTAGCGGCTTTCGAACTCGCCGGGGCTCAGGCGGATCATCTCCCCGGCCTCGCCTTCCAAAACATGCGTGCAAAGGATGTCGGCGAGCACGCAACCCGAAAGGTCGGTTTGAAAGAGCCGGATCCCCGACAGATCGGCCCCGCTCAGATCGGATCCCATGAGGCTTGCATGGGAGAAATCCGAATCGCGAAGATTTGCAGACCGAAGGAGTGCCCTTTCCACCTTGGCGCCGGCGAAGTCCGCCTCCCTCAGATCGGCATAGGGCAGGGTTGCATCGCATAACCCGACCTCATTCACATTCGCGCCGGAGAGATTGGCCCGCTTGAATTTTGCCAGATCCATCTTCGCGCCTATGAGGACGGTTCCCCGCAGGTCGGACTTGTAAAAGTCCGCTTCCCGCAGGTCGGCTCCCCGCAGGTAAGCGCCTTGCATACAGGCCCGCTCCGCGAGCACCTTCCGCAGATCGGCGGCGGCCATCTGGGCCCCCTTCAGATTGGCATCGCTGAGATCCGCCCCCTCCAGAACGGAGTCCATCAGGTTTGCCTTTTCCAGATTGGCGCCCCTCAGGTTGGCGCCCCTCAGGTTCGCCCGGCTCAGATGTGCTGCATAGCCGTTGGCGCCGCTCAGATTCGCCTTCTCCAGGGTGCAGTCCCTCAAATTGGCCTTGAGCAGGTCTGCCCCTCGCAGATAGGCGCCGGAAAGATCGATTCGAGAAAGCTCCGCCCCGATCAGGTCCGCCTTCCGACCTTCTCTCTCCCTGATCCACTTTTCGTGATTTCGCAGGATATCCTGAAGAGGAGCCCCTTTGTGGAAAAACTTGGCGACCGGCTTGTAGACATCCACGGAATTACCTCCCTCCCGTATCTTTCCCTGTCCCCGGCGGGGGTCGGGGCGGCTGCGGCCGCACCTTTTTAGCCCCATCCCGCCAGGTCAGAAGGAATTGTGGTCGATCGGGGAGTAAGGAATGCGATAGATTACGTGAATATCGTCTGTGTTCACATCGTAAAATTCGTATTTTTCGATGACCTGCCTGTTCAGAGGGATCAGATCTCCCTTTTCCACATCCATGAGGGTGGAAAGAACTTCCCCTTCCTCGACCTCGAAGAGAGGATCATCTTCGGAAAGCCCCTCCGCACTGAAGGTGTAAAGGATTTCGAAATGCCGCGAGTCCTTGTCCTGATTCACGGCTTCCCCAACGATCAGGGACTGGTAGAAGATCCCTTCACCCAGGGTCTCCTGCAGCTTTCGCGCTTCCTTCCAACCCCTCATGCAAACGACCTTCTGGGTGTTTCTTCCATCCATCCCTTCCATTCCGTCCATGCAGCTTATCCTCCTGGTCCGAAGTATAGACCAGCATATTTTGTGTGTCAAACGAAACGAAATACCGGATCTTGTAGAAACCCACCGGGGTTCCAGGATCCATATTTCTTCACTTTTTCAGCCCCTTCAGGAGATTCTACTCACCCTCAAGATGTCGCACCGGAAATGCCCCCCGGTGCGGCGTCCCCAGGTTCGGCTTTCGTTTTGATCTGTCCCTATTTCCTGCCGCCTTCCTTTCGCCCGGGCTCTGATGCCGCATCGGGAAGAGGTTCGTATTTTCCGTCCTTGATGCGGTAGGGAACAGGATTCAGAAAGAGCCCCACGCCCCCGGACTCCGAAATGCGCCACAAGCGGCCCGTCCATGTGTCCAGCATGAACTGATCCTTACTCGAATCGGACACCTGACCGAACACGAATCTCCCCCCGGCCGCGCAGAGCACATTGGGCTGGGGTTTCTGCGGCGCCTGCGGGGACATGAGCCCGATGGGCTGAGCAGACGCAATGGCCGTCCCCAGCAACGAGAGTAAGCAGATCACGGCTGGCTCCCAGAACCACCTGTCCTTGACACGCATTGCAGGAACCTCCTTCATCGTGCTTTTCCCGATTGGCGTAGCATCGCACAAGTACAGGGGATGTCAAGTTCTCTTTGTTGATCTGTATTGAATCTTGGAGATCGACGCATACTCGTGGAAAGGCTTTTTCCCTTGACAACAGAAAGGGAAATGAGCCAAAATAAAATCGAAGTTTCACATTATGAAAAAATCGAACCCGGATAGATATCGGATCAAGGTCCTGGAAAAGGCGCTCAGGATCCTGGAACTTTTTGGGGGAAAAGACCGGGAGTTCACGGCCACCGAAATCAGCGAAACGCTGGGCTTGAACAAGGCATCCACATTCCGGATCCTCAGCAATCTGGAAGAGGCGGACTTCGTCGAAAAGGACGGCGAGACTGCAAAATACTCCCTCGGCATCAAGGTCTATTACCTGGGCAGATGTGCCGAGCCGCACACCAAGCTCAAAAAGATCGCCAGGCCCTTTCTGGTGGCGCTGAACCGGAAATGCGGTGAAACGGTCCACCTCGCGGTGCTCCATCAGGGGGAAGCGCTCTATCTCGACAAGATCGAGGGAAACAGGACCATCCGGGTCATTTCCCAGGTGGGGGCAAAGTTGCCAGCACATTGCTCCGGTGTGGGGAAGGCTCTCCTGGCCGCCCTGCCGGGCGAGCAGCTCGAAGAGGTGATCCGGGGAAAGGGGCTGAGGCGCTTCACCGAAAAAACCATCACGGATCTGGAAAAGCTGCGCCGTGAGCTGGCAAAGTTCAGGGAAAGGGGATACACCATTGACAACGAGGAAATTGAGGAGGGGCTGAAATGCGTGGCCGCGCCGATTCTGGGTTCCAATGGAGAGACCCTGGCCGCAATCAGTATTTCCGCACCGAGTGAGCGCTTCAACGGGGCCAGTCCCCTTTTCGTGTCCGAGGTCAAGGACACGGCCGCTAAGATCTCGGCAGCCCTGCGAACGCACATGGAAGCCGGAAAGGTTCTTCCATAGCTTGAGGAGGCTGATATGAAAACAGTCAGTGTGCATGCCGCCGTAGACATGGAACGCTGCAAGGGGTGCAAAACCTGCCAGATGGTATGCCCGGTCTATGCCGTCAGCGTCAAGAAGAAGGGCGAAGACGTCGAAGTGCGCATCGATCAGGACAAGTGCGTCGGGTGCTGGAACTGCGAACAACGGTGTCCTGAACATGCCGTCTTCATGGTCCCTTGTGAGCCGGTGGAACTCAAGACCGATGTATCCCG
>JAFGPH010000161.1 GCA_016926135.1 Deltaproteobacteria bacterium | reverse complement strand
CCCCAAGGCGCGCAGCCTTCGCACCAGGATGTGGTGGCGCTGCATGTCGCGGTGGCCCAGGGCAAAGGCGCTGATCGCCACCGTGGATAGGCTGGAGGGAATGGCGCTCGCGATGAAGGAGAGGCTCTGTTTGAGGATTTGGAGCAGCCCGAAACCGCGGAAGAGGGAGACGGCGGAAAGCAAAGCCGAAGCCCCTACCGCCACCATGAGAAGCTGCAGGGCCAGACGTTTGAGGCCCTTGGCCATGAGGGCCTCGGGAGGGAACACGACCCCCAGAAACGACTGCAGCCTCCCCAGGGCCGTGTTCTTCCCCGTGGCGACCACCACGGCTCGACCCTTCCCTTCCACCACCAGGGTTCCCCGGTAGAGCATGTTTCTCTGCTGGCTGATGGGAAGGTGCTCCCGTCGATGAGCCCTGATGAACTTGACCATGGGGATGCTTTCTCCGGTGAGGGCGGATTCATCTACAGCCAGGTGTTCGGCGCCGATCAGTCTGGCATCCGCGGGCACCCGGGAGCCGGTCTGCAGGTCGAGCAGGTCGCCTTCCACCACATCGTCAAAAGGGATCTCCCGCAACTCCCCGTCTCTCAGAACGGTGGTGGTGAGCGCCACAGACTCTCTGACGACCTCCAGGGTCTGCTCGGCTTTCTTCTCGGTGACCGAACCGATGAGTGCGTTCAGAAGCGCGACGCCCATGGCGATCATCCCTTCCGCGAGTCTGCCCGTGAGTACGGAAATCCCCGCCGCGCCGAAGATGAGGAGCAAGGGCATGGTCTTGACCTGTGAGGCCAGAATCTCCGCAAAGGTGCGGGGGAGCATGGCGGGGAGGGTGTTTCTCCCCTGAGTGTGGAGCCTCTCCCGGGCCTCCTCCTCAGACAGTCCTCTGGTGGACGAGCTCTGAAAATGGGCGAGAACCTGCAGGGGATCCGCCACGTGCCAGGTGAGGGGTGATTCGTCGCATTCCGCGCCCTTTCGGGACATCCTCGTACCGGGTCCGGAAAGGAGATCCCGGTGATCAGGGGGAAGGGCTTCAAACCTCTCAAGAGTGCCGAGAAGAGTGCGCATGATAACAGCCGGGACAATCTGCTCTTCGAAATGAACCAGCAGACTCCCGGTCGATGCACTTGCGGAAACCCGCCGGACGCCCGCTGAGAGCCCCAGCTCTCCCAAGACATAGGTTTTGAGGGACTCAGAGCCGCGCAGCGCGGGAACCCTGAAACGCACCCTTCCCGGGAGCTGGTGCACCACCTCCAGTGCGTCCCCGGCCGGGAAAGATCTTGAAGTTTCAAGTCTTTTGATGCGAGGCTTTCTTGTCTTCACGGGTCGCTGTCTTTGATTCGCCTTCAGCAGAAAGGTGCTTGATTCTATCACTTCTCCGGTCGGAAGCCCATGGTGTACTGACTACACCCTCATGTCCAGCCGCTGCCGCAGTTTTGTCAAGCGATGTTAGGAATTGGTTAGATCTTGGCTACTCTTCTTTTCTTTCAACTCTTCTTGGTTGAATGGAGGATCCGGATGAAGGATAATCAAGACCATTATCAACCAGGATCTCAACGAGAACCTAGAGCGCCCAGCGCTGAGGACCTGCCGGTCTGCGGGTCTCGCGGAGCTTCGCCATTTTTCGTGTTTGACGCCGTATTTCGGATACACATCACGGCCGCCCCCTGCGCGGGGATTTACCGGGGCAAGGCTGCCCTCCGGGTACACTCGTGCATGACTGAACCGGGCGCTCTCAAAACAATCCTTTCAATCCTCCGACAAGGCATTTCACCCCCCGAAATCCCCATCTCGTCGCTCCCCGGTTGCGGCAGAACCGAAATCCCCGCAAAATGTGTCCAAACAGGCAATGGGGCGGGCACGTGTCAAAACCCGCGGAAGCCTTTACACACAGCAAAGGAGGTCAATCATGCTGCCGGCAAACGAATGGTGGGGGATTCTTGGGGCCTATGGGGCTGCCGTCTGGCCGGCCCAGGCGGCTTTCTACTCAATCGGGCTGCTACTTCTGGTCTTTGTGTTCCTGTCCGGGAAACCGATCTTTAACCTGTTGACGAAGCTCTACATGGCCGTTTCCTTCTGCTGGATCAGCCTGGTCTTTTTTCTGACTCTTGGGAAAGGGCTTGCAGGAGGCGCTTTCTTTGCCTCACTCTTCATGATGATCGCGATCCTTTTTGGGGTAGACATTTTTCGACAGAGAATGGTCTTTCGCCTCCCGGAGGTTGGGTGGCAAAGAGGGCTTACCCTGTGCCTGGCGCTGATCGTCATGGGGTACCCCCTCTTCAGCCTTGCCCTGGGCCGGCCCCTGGAGAAGACGATCGTGCCCGGGACCTTTCCCTGTCCCACTACGGCCATGGCTTTGGTGCTTCTCGCCACATCGCTGCCTCGGGTAAACAAGGTTCTGTATATCCTGCTTCTGTTCTGGGCGATTCCTTTTCCGCCTCTGATCCAGATCCCCAGGTACGGGGTCTACGAGGACATTATCATGCTCGGTGTCGGGGTTTACGGCCTTGTGATGCTGGTGAAACACTGGAAGGCCGGATATCTTTCGGCAATGGCTCGGGCAAGCGCTCGAGCCCGATAAGCAGAGAGTGCGTGTGAGCGCACATGAAGGGTGGAGGCGGCCATGGTGAAACCGAGAATTATCGAGACAGGGGAAGGGATCCAGGGGGAACTGGACGTGAGGCACTACGACGCCATGATGCGGCGCATGCGGGACAAGGGCTGGCTGGAGACCGATCTGATCCTGAAAGCGGGCATCACCCGAGGCCTGGCCCTGGAGGTAGGCCCCGGCCCTGGTTACCTGGGTCTGGAATGGCTGAAGAAGACAACGGGGACCAGCCTGAGGGCGGTGGAAATCAGCCCAGCCATGATCGCCATTGCGCGCAGGAACGCCCAGGACTACGGTCTTGCGGACCGGGTGGAATATGTGCAGGGGGATGCAAGCAGACTCCCCTTTGAAGAAAATGAATTCGACGGTGTGTTCAGCAACGGATCCCTTCACGAGTGGGACGATCCGAGCCGCGTGCTGCAGGAGATCCACCGGGCGCTCAAGCCCGGGGGGAGATTCTGCATCAGTGATCTCCGGCGCGATTTGAACCCTCTGGTCAAGTGGTTCATGCAGGCCGTTACCCGACCCAAAGAGATCCTGCCGGGTCTCGCTTCGTCCCTTCGCGCCGCCTACATCCGCGAAGAGCTGGAGGCAATCCTGGGGAGATCCCCGTTCCAGGTCTTCGAGGTTCAAAACACCCTTATGGGCATCCAGGTCACAGGTCGGAAGGCCTCTTGAGCCGAAAGGAGCACAACCATGATCCATCCAGGCATTTCCCGGCGTGAATTCGTGAAGGCGTCGGCCATGGCAACGCTCGCCATGGCCCTCAACTCGGGCAGGATCCAGGCCCATGCCGCCAGGATGGGGCCGAAGCAGGATTACCCCGTGGTGGTGATCGGCGCAGGCCTTGGCGGCCTCTGCTGCGGGGCCTGTCTGGCAAAGGAAGGGATTCCCGTCACCCTGGTGGAGCAGCACAGCATCCCGGGCGGTTATGCCACCGCATTCGACCGGGGCCGGTTCAGGTTCGAGGTGTCGCTCCATGGCACATCCATCAACCATAACGCTGCGGCCCGGATCCTGGAGCATGCGGGCGTGCTGGAGAAGCTCCGTCTCGTGGAACTGCCCGAAGTCTACCGTCTGAAGACCCGCGGCCTGGACATCTCCGTTCCCCAGCGGAATCCGGAGGCCTTCGTGGCCCTTTTGAGCAGGCACTTCCCGGGGGAAGAAAAGGGCATCCGGTCCTTTGTGAACGAAATGGTGGGACTCTCCGGGGAGGTGGAGCGCCTCCACGAAAAGAAGGGGCCGTTCATCAGGATCCTCTTCCCTGTCCAGTATCGAAAGATGTGGGCCATCCGGAACAAGACCCTTGCAGATCTCCTGAGCGAGCACGTGAAAAACCCGGAGCTTCAAGGCGTGCTTTCCTCCCTGTGGGGCTACTATGGCCTGCCTCCCTCCAGGCTTTCCGCTTTCTACTATGCCAATGCCACGGGCGGTTATCTCCGGCATGGCTCCTTCTACATCCGGGAGCGTTCACAGAACCTGAGCGACGCCCTGGCAGAGGTCATTGAGGTGCGGAACGGAAAGATCCTCTACAATACCGAAGCGGAGAAGATCCTCGTGAGGGACGGGGCGGTCTGCGGTGTGACCCTTTCAGACGGCAAGACCCTGCCGGCCCGGGCCGTGGTGAGCAACGCGAGCGCCCTCACCACATTCAAACACATGGTCGCCGAAGACGCGGTTCCCCCTGACTACTTGAAGAAGCTGGAGGGTTTCAGACCCAGCATCTCCTCCTTCATCGTCTGGCTCGGTCTGAACCGCGAGTTGAGGGGCAGGATCGAGGGTTG
>JAFGPH010000160.1 GCA_016926135.1 Deltaproteobacteria bacterium | reverse complement strand
GTGCCCAAAGTGGCCGTCTTCGAACTCTGCATGGGCCAGATGCTGGAGGATGTCATCCTGTCGGTGGGCGACCGGGCGGAAATCCACTTTTACGGTCAGGCGGGCGGGATCGTTCCTACCCCGGCAGACATCGCTCAGTTCCTGCTTTCATCCGCGAAGGGTGACGGCAAGATGGGCCGGAGGATCGAGGTATGAACGAGCAGGTCGCTTACAAGAAAGTTTTCGGCAGGCCGGAGTCCCTCAAGGACCAACCCACCCATTACTGCCCCGGGTGCGGCCATTCCATCGCCCACAGACTGGTGGCGGAGTGCATTGATGAGTTGGGGCTCAGGGAAAAGACGATCGGAGTGCCACCGGTGGGCTGCGCGGTGCTGGCCTACAACTATTTCAATTTCGACATGATCGAGGCGCCCCACGGTCGGGCCCTGGCCGTGGCCACAGGAATCAAGCGGGTCTTCCCAGACAAGTTCGTGCTGACCTACCAGGGCGACGGCGACCTGGCCGCCATCGGCACCGCGGAAACCATCCACGCCGCCAATCGGGGAGAGATGCTCTCCACCGTCTTCATCAACAATGCCATTTACGGCATGACCGGAGGCCAGATGGCCCCCACGACCATCCTGGGACAGGATGCCACAACCGCACCCGGCGGCAGGGACGCAAGACTGCACGGCCGGCCGATCGATATCTCCCGCATGCTCGCAGTCTGTGAAGGAGTCGTTTACGTGGAACGGTGCAGCCTCTCGTCTCTGAAGCAGATCCGCCAGGCGAAGAAGGCTATCAGGAAAGCCTTCCAGTGTCAGGTCGACCGCCTGGGATTCTCCCTGGTGGAATTGCTCTCTCCCTGTCCCACGAATTGGAAGCTCTCGCCCCGGGAGGCATGGGCATGGGTGAACGAGGTTATGGTCAAGACTTACCCCTTGGGCGTGATCAAGGACACTACGGGTTACGAGGACAAGAAATGATATTTAGGACAACCTTTTCAGGCTTCGGAGGCCAGGGCGTACTTCTCATGGGGTACATCCTCAGCCATGGGGCCATGCTCAAGGGGCTCAACGTAACCTATTTTCCCGCTTACGGGGCCGAGATGCGCGGCGGGACCGCCAACTGCACAGTGACGCTCTCCGACAGGAAGATCGCATCCCCGGTGGCATCCAACCCGGATGTCCTGGTCGCAATGAATTACCCCTCCCTGGAAAAATTCGAACCCACCATTGTACGCAACGGCCTGATCCTGTTGAATTCCTCCCTTATAGAGGGCCTCGGGACGCGAACCGATGTGCTGTTGATCCAGGTTCCCACCCTTGAACTGGCCCGGGAGACAGGTTCGGAAAGGGCTGCCAATATGGTGATGGTCGGGGCACTCTGTGCAAAGACCGGCCTGCTGACCCTGGAGGAAACCTCCAAGGGCATGGAAGCCGCACTCAAAGGCAAGGAAAAATTCTTTGCCCAGAACCGCAAAGGCATTGAGCGAGGGTTTTCCTTCATCGCGAACGGGAGTTAGCGCCCTTTTCCTTATCCGCGGTCAGCCAGAATTTCCTAAAGTCCACCCGCGAATTTCCGAATAGGTAGATAGCAGGTCCGGTTCATCCCTGAATCGCGGCCCGCGAATCCGATCGCAGGATGTGAGAGCATGGCGAGTAAAGAATTCTCCGCTGGATCCAAACGCCCGATAGCCTCCGGCAGTTACGCAGTGAGCGGGATCAAGAATGAGATTCTGGAAGCTTACCTGGGGACGTGTGTGGGCCTCACCCTTTGTGACCGCAAGTCCAAGGTCGGGGGGTTGATTCACATCCTTCTCCCTGAACCGACGGGAATCGACAAGCTCTCGCAGCCCGGCACCTATGCCACGACCGGGCTGCCCGTGTTTCTTAAGGCCTTACGAGATGCCGGTGCCTCGGAAGAGAGGCTGGAGGCATGCATGGCGGGTGGTGCATTGGTCGGGCCCCTATCCGACCTGGATCTGGACCTCAATATCGGCGGCCGCACTGCAGAAGTGGTGGAACAATTCCTGAACAAACGCAGCATCCCTGTCCAGAAGACTGAAACGGGCGGCTTTTTTTCGTGTCGCCTCAGCTTGGATCTACAGACCATGAAGAGCGCAATCGATCCCCTTGGGCCATCCTTCCGCCTGCAGGAAAAGGAGACCTGCCACAGGCCGGATCCTGAAGAGATGGAGAGATCACTGGAGCAGATACGGCCGATTCCCCAGATTGCCCTCAAGATCATTCGCATGGTTCGAGACTGCAGGGCCAGCTTCCAGGACATCTCCAGAGAGATCCGCCAGGATCAGGTTCTCACGGCCAAGGTGATCCGCTTGTGCCGCTCCGCCCTCTTCGGCATGAAGCGCGGCATCGACTCCATTGACCGGGCCCTGGTGATGCTGGGGGAAAAGCGATTTCTTCAGCTCGTGGTCTCGGCCTCTGTGGAGGACTTCTATCCGACGAACGGGAACGGCTATTCCCTCTGCAAGGGGGGTCTCTACAAACATGCCCTCGGCATGGCCGTCATCTGCGAGGTCCTGGCCAACTTCACGGGAAAGGCCTCTGCCGATATCGCATACACGGCGGGGCTCCTTCACGACATCGGGAAGGTGGTCCTGGACCAGCACATCGCCCGCGCCCTTGGGCTCTTCTACCGTCGCACCCAGACAGAAGGGGTAAACATCACGGCCGCGGAAAAGGAACTCTTCGGCATTTCCCACACCGAGGCGGGCGGGCTGCTGGCCGCCCGCTGGTCCCTGCCTGCCGTACTGACGGACGTGATCCTTCATCACCACTCTCCCGAGCAGGCGACGGAGAACCCGGAACTGGTGCACCTCGTCTACCTGGCCGATCTCATCATGTCCCGTTTCATGGTAGGCCAGGAACTGGAAAGACTGGAAACAGACAGCCTCGCCTCCCGGCTCCAGACGCTGGGACTCAGCACCAGGCAATTCCCGGTCATCGTGGATGGGATCCCCAGGGTTGTCCTGGATGACCGACTGTCCCAAGGGGTAGTCTAGGTCTCCCTACCGCGATAGCGCCAGAAGGTGTCCACTTCTTCCTTGAGCCAGTCGGGCCAGAACGCCTCATCGATGGGGTAACTTGCATCCAGGGCCTGAAATGAACCGAACCCCGTGACCCTTTCGATCTTGTTCTTCTCGTTGTATTTGACCTCGTCCACGCCGATGAGCGCTGCCACAGCCCGGTTGACCTCTTCCAGGGTCTTGTCATAGGGATTGTCCCCCCGGAACGCCCTCTGGACGGCCAGTTCGGTCAAGGACTCCCTGCCTCGATGCCATTCCTTGAAGGAGGGGAAAAACATGGGGCCGTAGGAAACCCAAAACTCGATGAATCGGGCCCCGGCATTGTAAACGACCCAGACCGAGCCGCCCTCGCTGACGCTCCCCCTCACAATGCTGTCGTCTCCCATGGCAATGCTCTTGTCCCGGAGCAGGGAGTCGATGCCCCCGAACTTGAGACCCACCTCCTGGTATCTCGTCCGGCGAACTCCCTCCTGGAAGGTCCGAACCGCCTGGGGAAGCTTGATGAGGGCCGGGAGCAGTTGCCTTTCCAGGCCCTCGGCGATCCCCACGGTCACCCCCCAGCCCGATTCCGGATTCGGGATCACGATGTCCGCCCTCGAGGCGACGTAGGCTTCCACAAGCCCCAGTCCCAGCTCTCTTCGCAGTTGAAAGATCTCCTTTCCCCTAAACAGGGAGGCCACATTGCCGTAATAGACGCCTTGGAAGATGTCGGGCAGGTTGGTGCCGTCTCTCAGCCTTCTGGTCTCGCATCCCCCGGAGGAACAGATGGTCATCTCCGCGCCGTCGTACTCCCTTTCGGTTACGCCGTTCAACCTGCGGTGGGAGCAGGACTCGGAACTGGCGATAAAGGAGCCGTCAATCGTGGCGTAGCAGAAAGGCTCGAAGGCGTGCGCGTCGTTCAGGGCGATCAGGTGTGTCTCCTTGCCGTCGTAGATCAGGGCCACGAGGGCGAAGGTGGCCCTGCCGTGCAGTTTCTCCACGAGTTTCATGCCTGCGTCGAAAGTGATGCCCTCCTCCGTGATGTACTGGTGCAGCAGGGCACCGACCACCTCTGTCTTGTTGTCCGTCTCGATCGAGTAATGTGGCTCCAGTTCCGCCCTCAGATCCTCTTCTTTGAGCAGATAGCCATCCATGGTCAGCACGACCAGATAGGCGGATGGAACCCTGGGGTGGATTTCGATGGGCTCGGCGTTGATCTTTTCGGCTATTTTTCTCTTGGTGTAGCCGATGTTCCCGATCGCGCCCACAGGACCTAGGTCCTGGAAGACTTTGATCAGGTTGTAGTCGATCACATCGGCAATTCTGCCAAGCCCTTTGTAAATGTAGATCCCCTTCTCGGTTCCTACGGCGAGACCTGTGCTTGCCTTGCCCCGGTGCTGGCAGGCACCGGTTGCAAGGAAGGCCTTGTTCACGAGTTCGCGGTCCCCCGGACCGTAGACCCCAACAATCCCATCCATCGTCTTCCTCCAGAGTGTCTTTGTCAGGAGGAATCTTTATAGAGGACGTCGCACGGTGTGTCAAGGATGCGGAGGTCTAAAAGGTTAACGTGAGGTTGATCCCCCCGTAGAGGAAATCCGAATCCCCGCTGAAACTGGTGGACGTGAGCAGGTTGTCCGCCTTATTCGACAGGGGGAAGGAATAGGCCACCGTGGGGTTCAGAACCAGATACTTTGCAAGCGGAATCTTGAGACCGACCGAGAGGTTCCCGTCGTGAAGCGCCCTGTACTTCTCCGTGGTCGGATTCAGGGAATCGTCGACCTCCACGAATGCCTCATCGTCAGAGTAGTAGTATCCCACGCTGCCTGCCAGATCAAGGCTGATTCCCTTGCCCAGATCAAAGGAATGCCCCAGTGCAAACTTGAAATACCATCCGGGGAGATGGGAAACCTCTCGATAGATCGTGAGTGTTGGCGTGAGGAGCACATTCCATGAGCCGCTCAGGTATACCTCCTGAGAATCGTCTATTCCATCCAGGGCATAATAGATGTACCCTGCCGCCAGCCTTACCGGCCCGAACTCCCGGCCGTACTCCAGCGTCATGTCCGTTTCGGTCCACTCGGTTTTGTCCGAGGTGGCCGGGACCCGGTCGTCCCAATCCGTATCCAGATTGCCCCAGAGGTTCACACTGAAGCCCTTGTATCCCACCGTGATCGACGGCTGGATCACAAGGCTGTCGTCGCTCAGTTCATAACCACGCCATATGTATTTGCTGAAGACACCCATGGTCGCCGAGGCGGTCGGCCTTTCCTCTTCCGCTCCAGCATTGAATGCCATAAACACAACACACAACAAACCACCAAGAAACGCTGTCGTAAGCCCTCTCATATTCTGCCTCCTTCTGTAACCGATTGGATGCGGACCACATGGGCCGTAGCACTCGGCCGCCATGCCCGCTTCCGATTGCCTCGGCCTGTCGGCCTCCAGCAACCGGACGGATGTCCTCTAAGGCAAGACTTGTGCCGTTGGCGCTCTGGTTTCATAACTTATGGATAATTTTATTGGTTTGACCGGAAGGAGGCAAAGGGTGGCGGGCAATCATTGGACATATCTGTAGCGGCTGGAGTCTATTTCTACATTTATGTCTTCCTCCGCGTTATCGGTCCCCTCTGCGAGAAATCCCTTTTCCTGCGAAGAAGACGGGCCTCGGGAAAGGGTTGGTCGTCATGGGCTCCTGGCGGAAGGGGAAAAAGGAAACGAGGGAAAGAGGGTTTGGTCAGAGGGGATCGTCCCGGCCTACCGGTACTGCCTCGGGTCGATCCGGTACTTCTTTGTCTTGTAACCGAATATGCGCTCGGTGGTGTTGAGGTTCTTGGCCGCTTGCCTCATGTTCCCACGGCTCGTCTTTAGGGCATCGATCAGCAGTTCCCTCTCAAACCCCTCCACTGCCTCGTCCAGGGACTTGGACTGCTGGGTACCCGTCTGCTCGGCCGTCTGGAGCGTGGGCGGCAGGTGATAACCGTGGATGACCTGATCATCGCAGAGAAGCACGGCCCTCTCGATGCAGTTCTCCAGCTCCCGCACGTTCCCCGGCCAGTGATACTGCACGAGGGCGTCTATGGCAGGGGTGGAAATCCTTTTGATATTCTTCCCATATTCGTGGGCGTATTTCTCCAGAAAGAAGTCGGCCAGGAGCAGCATGTCCGCCTCCCTCTCTCTCAGGGGGGGGAGATAGATGGGATACACGTTCAGACGATAGAAGAGGTCCTCCCGAAAAGAACCTGTCTCCACGGCCGTTGCGAGATCCCGGTTGGTCGCTGCAATCAGACGCACGTTCACCTTGATCGTCCTGGTACCGCCCAGTCTCTCCAGTTCCCTTTCCTGGAGGACCCTGAGCAGTTTTCCCTGGCTCTCGAGGGCGAGCGACCCGATCTCGTCCAGAAAGATGGTCCCGCCGTGGGCCATCTCGAACTTCCCCCCTTTCTGGCGATTCGCGCCGGTGAAAGCCCCCTTCTCGTGCCCAAAGAGTTCAGCCTCAACGAGGTTTGCCGGCAGGGCCGCGCAATTCACCTTGATGAAAGGATTGCCCGCACGGAGGCTGTTGTAATGTATGGCGTTGGCCACCAGTTCCTTTCCGGTCCCGCTCTCCCCCAGAAGGAGTACCGAGGCGTTGCTTTTTGCCACCTGGGTGATGAGATAGAAGACCTCCTGCATCTTACGGCTGTTCCCGATGATGTTGCTGAAGCTGTACTTCCTGCCGAGTTCCCTTCTGAGCCTCAGATTCTCGGCGTTGAGTTGCTCTCTCTCCTTGTCGATCTCATGCAGGAGACTCACCTTCTGGGCGAGCAGACGGCTGATGATAGTCAGGAACCTAAGGTCTTCTTCCAGGGAGGTGGGACCTTCGAAGAGCCGGTCTACACTGAGGGCTCCGATGATTTGAGGCCCTTCCTTGATCGGTACGCAGAGAAACGAAATCTTGGACTTGTCTACCTGGCTCCTGGCTCCGGTCCTGTCCAGAAACAGCGGTTCCTCGTTGAGATGGGGGATGACCATGGGACGGCCTGACTCGATCACCTTCCCTGTCACGCCTTCGCCCAGCTTGTATCTCCCCTTGGTTTTGGCCCCGGAGGATATGCCGTGGGCTACCTCAATCCGGATTTCCGAACTGTCGAGATCGAGGATCGTAATGGAACCTCTGTTCATTCCGATGTGGCCGGAAAGGAGGTCCAGAACGTCGTAGAGAGCCTTTCGCAGGTCAAAGGTGCCATGAATGGCCTTGGTAATCTCATATAGGCAGGCGATTCTGTCTCTCTCGCCCGGACGCTGCTTTGAAGCCATCGGCCTGAACCTCCTTTTCACATTCCCATTCCAGGCATCCTCCTCCCAGGAAGATGCGCGAGTTCTTTGTCGGGTTTTCTCACCAAGCTACAAAAATGTAGACGGATTGGCAAATCCTTTCTTCCCTCTTTGACCTTCGTCACGGAAATTGATATCATGATAGTCAGCCTGGCACGGCGTAAAGACCGAGAAGAGGAGATCCTGGGACCCTCCAGCGCTGCGACGCCCTTCCCAAACCCGACCGGTCTTCGTCGTCTCGAATCTCCTCGCATCGGGCTCTCTGCTCCTCCTTGGTTGGTGCCAGTTCCTGCCCGGACTACGCAGGTTCCCAGGTTCTTTACGGATCCGCCCATGAAAAACAAGGAAACCAACCTTAGAGAACGAATCCTGGTTGTTGACGACGACCCTGCCGTGGGTTCCCTCCTTGGCGAGGCCCTTAGCAAGGAGGGATACGAACCCGTCACGTGTGTCCACCCCGCCGACGCGATCTCCGCTGCATCCCGGGAATCCTTTGATCTGGCCTTTGTCGACATCCACCTGCCCGGGATGAGCGGCCTGGATCTGGCTTTCCGACTCAAGAAGCAGGATCCCCGGATGGAGGTGGTATTCATTACAGGCCAGGGATCGCTGCAGATCGCAGTGCAGGCCATCAAACTCGGCGCCTACGACTACCTCGGCAAGCCGTTCAGCCTTAATGAGTTCCGGCTCTGCCTGAAGCGTTTCCAGGAACGACGGATCCTGAAAGAGAAGGCCAGACTGGCTGAGCAGCGATACTATCAGCTCGTCCAGAACATCCCCCTCCTTATTTACGTTCTCAACCCGGACTTTCGGCTGGATTTCGTGAATGAGGCGTGCAGCACGATCCTGGGATATACCATTGAGGAGGCGTTGACAAGTCCCCGGTGGATTCTCGACGTGGTACATGCAAAAAGCCGGGTCAAGGTCAAGGAGGCCTTCCAGAGGGCCTTCACCCAAGGGGAACCCGTATCCATGGAATGCCAATTCATTCACAGAGACGGCCGGAAGATCCATACCATCCTGAAATCGATCCCAGGGGACCCCCCGATGCGGCCGGAAGAGGGTGGGCGGTTGGAAGGGTTCATCGTGGATATCTCGGACCGGGTGTTTCTTGAAAAGGCATTGATTCAAAAAGAAAAAATCAAGACCCTCGGCGCCATATCCGCAGAGGTCGCCCACGAGATACGCAATCCTCTGGTCTGCATTGGCGGTTTTGCGCGTCGGCTTCAGAAGAGGCACCCTGATCTGGCGGAGTGCAACATCATCCTGAAGGAGTCGGAACGACTTGAAAAGATCCTTTCCAGGATTAGGAACTACCTTAGGCCTGTGGAGATCTACCCGCGTCAGTGTTCGGCCAGTACCATCCTGGCCGAATGCCTGGATCTGCTTTCCCCTGAAATCGAGGCCAGGCAGGTGGAATGTGTAGTGGACCTGGATTCCGAACTCCCTCCTATCAACGCCGACCCGGATGTGCTCGCCCAGATATTCATCAACCTCATCCGAAACGGGATGGAGAACCTGCAGAAGGGAGGAGCCCTCACCCTCAGGACGTTTCAGAGCGAACGGGAACTCCACGTGTCGTTCAGGAACGATTTCTCCGGGCCTGCTGTCCAGAACCCGGACTCCTTCTTCATGCCCTTTGCCGAGGGAGGCCGGGGCATTGGCCTGCCCCTCTGCTATCGCCTCACCAAGGACATGGGCGGAGTGCTCTCCTTCTCTCAAGACCTCGACTCTCTGGTGTTTACGGTCTCCCTGCCCAAATCAGAGCCCGGGACACCTTTCCGCCGGGAGGACGCTGCCGTCCCCGGGACCACAGGGGTATCGCCCTGAGCACCCTCTACCCGGGCCCCTGTTTTGGGTTGATTCGCGGATCAGTTTCATTTATAGTGCTTTTCTTGATAGGTCTTCCCTCCTATCCGACCGTCCTTATCGTTCAGGTGAACAACATGGGAGATATGGAAAAAAGGAAGTACCCGAGGATAGGGACTCACAATCTGGTCTCCTACCTCTGCCTCGACGACGAGGGTCAGGCCGTGGGCGAAGGCATGGGTCGGACCCTGAACGTGAGCGAGGGCGGCATTCTGCTGGAAACCCACATCGCCCTTGCACCACACAGGACCGTATCCCTCACCATTGCCCTGGAAGATGAGATCATGGAGCTCCGGGGAAAGGTCGCCTTCTCCAAGAGGCGTGATGACGGAAAGTTTGAGACCGGGGTGGAATTTCTGGAAAGTGATAACGCAAAGATCGCCTTTTTGAAGCAGTACATCACCATTTTCAGGGGAGATGCGGAAAATCCATGACCCCTTTCCGTCTCCTCCCTCCTCAACCCTTTTGACAACGGAAGAGATCATGTCCGACAGCCAAAAAGTGAAGGCCCTGATTAAAGAGGCTGAAATTTACAGGAAGCAGGGTCTGGTCAGGCAGTCCAGGGACAAGTACTCCGATCTCCTCCGGTTCGTGGAAGGGAACGAACGCCTTTCCAGCGATCAGAAGTTCATGGACGCCCTCAGGAAAAAGCTTGATCGGGTGGAAAAGGACCTGGAGGATATTGAATCTGCCCCCGATGTCAAAGAGGTTTCGGGAGAGGTCCAGGAACTCATCAGCAGACTGTTTACCTTTTCCCAGAACAAGGATGCGGCGGCCGTTGAGGGGGCCGTGGCCCTCGCCAAGTTCGGGCAGTATGACAGGGCAGTGGCCGAGTTCCAGAGGCTGATCATGCAGGGGATCCTTCCCCGCGCGGCTGCGACGAACCTGCTGAGCTGTCACCTCACCCTCGGCACCCCCGAGGCGGCGGTCTCCCAGTTTGAGCAATGGGTATCCGTCAAAGCGCTCTCCAGACCGGACCTGGAATATCTGAGGGGATACCTGCAGGGCGCCCTGCAGAAGAAGGGACTCAGCATTGAACTTTCCGCTCTTCCTCCCGAAACCCCTTCGGAAAAGGCCGAAACGGAAGTGAAAGAGGAGGATGTCATCGAGATATCCTCGGTCTGCGTCACAGTGCCCGCAGGTCCCAGGAAGGGAAAAACCGTCGAACTTGACGTCACCTTTCAGTCGGGGAATGCCGTCAGCATAATTATCCCCGCCGGCGAGAGGGAGATGGCGGACGGATTCAAGGAAGGGATGCGCCTGCCTGATCTCCAGTGCTACTCCGTCATGGGCGTTTTCAACGGAACCGGCACCGTGAAAGGGAAGTCGGTCATTTCCTCGGGTCCCAAAAGGGGAGATTTCACACTGGACATCGTAATCGACAGTGCGTAGCTTTGGTGTTCAAGGGCCTTCGATGATGTGGGTTTCGGGTATCGGACCCAAGGATTTCCTGGAGGGGAACAGGGAACTTTAAAGATGGCTGTTTTCAACGCAAAAGACAGGGTTATCGAGTGCAAGATCGTTTACTACGGTCCGGGTCGGTGCGGCAAGACCACCAACCTGGAATTCATTCACAAGGCCGGCAAGAAATACACGACCGGCGAAATGGTGTCGATCGACACCAAGGGAGATCGCACACTCTTCTTCGACTTCCTGCCCATAGGGCTGGGCAAAATCAAGGGCTGCGAAGTGAAGGTCCAGCTCTATACGGTCCCCGGTCAGGCCAAATACAGCTCCACGAGAAAGCTCGTCCTCAAGAACGTGGACGCCGTGGTCTTCGTGGCCGACAGCCTGGAGGTGAGGAGAAAGGCCAACTTTCTCTCCCTCAAGGACCTTCAGCAGAATCTTGCCGAACAGAACATGAGCATCTTCAAGGTCCCCCTGGTCTTGCAGTACAACAAGCGAGACCTCGCCGAGCAGGGCCT
>JAFGPH010000159.1 GCA_016926135.1 Deltaproteobacteria bacterium | reverse complement strand
TAACAGCCCGGCACCACCGAGACGTGGTTCTGCGCATAGGCTTCGTCCAGTTCCACGTTGCCGGTCTCGATCGTCAGCTTCCCTCCCCCGGGCATGGCGTCCCGGGCATTGACTACCAGGTTCATGAGCACCTGCTCCACCTGCCCCACGTCCGCCTCCACCCGGCCCAGCTCAGGCCTCAGGATCGTCTCCAGATCGATGTCTTCCCCGATGATACGATGAAGCATCCTTTCCATGTCCCGAACTACCCCGTTGAGGTCCAGGACCTCGGGCTGGAGGATCTGCTTCCGGCTGAAGGCCAGGAGCTGGCGTACCAGGGTGGCGGCCCTCGTCCCGGCGTTCCGGATCTCTTCCATGACCTCATAGAGGGGATCCTCCCTCCCCACGTCAGAGAGCGCCATGTCGGCATTGCCGATGATAGGGGTCAGCAGGTTGTTGAAGTCATGGGCAATCCCTCCCGTCAATCTCCCCACCGCCTCCAGCTTCTGGGACTGGAGCAACAGGGCCCTCATCTTCTCCCTCTCCTCCTCCGCACGCTTGAGCTCCGTGATGTCGGCCATGGAAGCCATGATCCCGATCACTTCCCCCCTTTCGTCGTAGATGGGCGCAGCAGAAAGGCTTGCGTCAAAAAGTCTCCCGTCTTTCCGTTTCCGAACAACCTCAACGCCCGAGAAGCCACCACTTTCAATGAGCCTTTTGCGCAGTTCCGCAAACTCCTCCTCCTTGTCTTTGGTCACAATGGGGAGGGGATGGCCGATGACTTCTTCGGCCCTCCAGCCGAAAATGCTTTCGGCCGATTCGTTCCAGGCCAGAACCTTTCCGTCCAGGTCAATGCTATAAAGGGCCACGGGTGAACAGGCGATCATGGCCCGCTGGAATTCCTCACTTGCCCGCAATGCCTCTTCGGCGCGTTTCCTTTCGGTGATATCTACAATGGTAGTTACGAAATAAAGGGGGGCGCCGTCGTCATCCCGCCGCGGGGCGACACTGACATCCGCCCACAAGAATTCACCGCTCTTGTGTACATACCGCTTTTCGAAACGGGCTACGTCGGTTTCGCCCGCCGTAAGTGAGGCGATAATCCTTTCGCTGGCTTCAATGTCTTCATCGGGCGTAAGATCCTGCCACCTTTTGCCTTTCAACCCGTCCTGCGTGTAACCCAGAAAATCGGCAAAGGCCTTGTTGGCATTGACCTCACCGTTTGGCATGGTCATGGATTTGCCAACGTTCGCTGATTCGAAGACATACTTGAACCGATCCACGCTTTCCTGCAGATCCCGGGTCCTGTCAGCCACCTTTTTGCGCAGGGACCAAGACCACAGGGAAGAGGCCAGAAAGAGCAGAACGAGGGGGATTAGAACCATGGCGGAATAGCGCAGGGCCCCGACAAGCGAAAGCGGTTTGTCCTTGTAGACGCCCAGCCATTTCTCATGGATCCGGTGGTATTCGCCGCTTTGGTCCAGTATTCTCAACCCTTCGCTGATCTGCGCCAGGAGGGCCTTGTGGCCGTTCGGGACCGCATAACAGTATTCGGTTGTAAGGATCGGCTCCCGGCCCAGGGTCAGGTTCGTCCATCCCCGCTTCTCGATCAAGAGGAGGGCGCTGACCCGGACCACAAGAGCGCAATCGTATTTCCCGCCGGCCAGGTCCTGAAGGACACCCTCCTGTGTTCCCACGAGGGAAACCTGATTTCCGAGTCCTTCCTTGACCAGATGGTCATGGATCATGTCGCCTCTCTGCAGAACAATATTTTTTCCCTTCAATTCCTCCAGAGAGACCGGCGGGTCACCCTCGCCCTTGCGCACCACGCCGACATAATGACTGACCGCATATGCTTGCGTAAAATCAAACTTCAGGTCGCGATCAGGGGAGTAGAACATGCCTTGGATGGAATCGATTTCGCCGTTTTCGAGATTTCTCACCATATCCGCCCATGGGCCGAGGCGGATTTCGAAATCAAGGTTCATCGCTCGTGCGATCGCCCGGGTAAGCTCCACAACAAAGCCGGTGGGGCGACCCTTCTCATCCAGATATTCGTAGGGCGGATAATTGTGGTCCCCGCCGATGACAATACGACGATGGGAGGGAAGCTCCAGGGCCGCGAACCACTTGGCATGCAGGTGGCGGTAGGTGCCGTCCGCCATGACCAGGGCCAGCCCTTCGTTCAGGAGGGCCAGGGTTTCCCTGTCGCCCTCCTTGACCGCGAAGCAGAAATCCTGCGAGAACTCCGGGATGGGCCGATCAACGATCTTCAGATTCGCCAGGCCGGTTTCCTGGATGAGGCGCAAGGCCACGAGGCGCTGAATGACCACAGCATCATAGCGGCCTCTAGAGAGCTCCTGCAGGGCCTCTTCGAAGGTAGCGGTCGTGTGGATCTCCATCCCTCGCTCCTCACGCCGCAGGAACTCCTCGGCATTGTCGCCTTTCATGACGGCGACCTGCCGGGCTTTAAGATCACCCAGATCGCGGATACCGGTGGTGCCCTTTCGAACCACGATGGCGCCGTGCAGTGACATGTAAGGAAAGGTGAAATCGAAGAGGAGTTCACGCTCCGGGGTTCGTCCCACCAGGGGCAGGGCCTGAACCTCGCCCCGCTCCAGCCAGCCTCGGACTTCTGCCCACGGCCCCGTGCGGAAGGTGACGTCACGCCCCATGGCGGTCAGGGCCGCGCGCATCAACTCGATTGAAAAGCCTTCCGCCCGGCCGTTCGCGTCCACGATAGAAAACGGGGGGTAGTCAATTTCAGCAGCACTGCGAATAGGGTCCTTCCCCATCGCAGGTGAGGACATAACCAGCATCCACACCAGCGACACCGGAAATAAACCTCGCCTCACCAATGAAAACGGTCTTCGTGAATATCGCTTTCGGGGATGTCGCGGTCTTTTCGCCATGATCATGGAAGCTCACGCTCCTGGGGTTCACCCGTTTCATCTTCATCATACGGGTTCGCATCGGGGTAGAGTTTTTTGGCACACTCCGGGCAGATGCCGTGGCTGAAATCCGCCTCAGAATGGTGCCGGACATAGGATTCGATCCGGGTCCAGTAGCCTTTGTCGTCCCTGATTCTCTTGCAGGAAGAACAGATGGGCAACAGCCCGCTCAGGAGCTTCACCCTGGCAAGGGCATCCTGAAGCTCCCGGATGAGTTTCTCACGCTTCTCTTCCTGCGCCGTCACCTCCATGAGCAGGCGCCGGCTGATCATCAATGCCAGGCTGTAGGTGAGAATGATGAAAAGCATCTGGTAGGCCAAAAGCAGCACCGCTTCCAGGGCGCCGGAGCTGAAATAGTCACTGCCCGACTGCGGTCCGGCAAGGGTAACGGCGGCCCGGATGATGCTGACCAGGCAGTAACCGCCGAACACCATGCCCGCGCCACGCGTAACCTGGCGCATGCCGATGTCGACCCTGCGGAACAGGAGCCACATGCACTGAAAGGTGAGAATGAGGATCCCCACGGAGGCATTCACGCTTCGAGCCGCAAGGTTCGGCTGGAATGAGAAGAAATACATGTGGACGCAGGCAAAAACAGTCACCACAACATAATTATGGACCTGTGAACCGGTCTTTCCGACAAAGCGTTCCAGGCCCATATAGATGGCCAGTATGCCCGCCATCATGAGGGTATTGCTCAGGACTATAGACACGGCGTCCGGTACGCTTCCGCGCAATAGAATCAGCAGGAGGGCCGCGACTTCCAGAACGGAACCAGCCACCCAGAAGGATAGCCCCGAGAAGCGTTTGCGGTTCCGATGCCATATGAACGCCATGACCACCGCGCAGACGACATTGGTCAGGCCCTGACTGAAGATGACCGTTTTCATGTCAAGAAAGCCCATGCCCACTCCTTATATCCAGTCCCTGCCATGAGCAGGACCAGCCCGTATTCATCACCAGAAATGAAAAGGGCGATATGGTCGTCATGAGCGAGTCCCACTATGAACGTCTCCAGGGGCTGCTGGATCTCTACCGGAAACTGGGAGAGGCCGAACTCCAGGACGCAAAAGGGCGAAAAGGGAATAACCCACCGCAAATTGTTTGACCGCCTGAAGGCCCGGATGAGATGACCGGCCCATACCCGATCCGCTACCTCCGCACCGCTGAGAAGGACCTCACGGAAATTTTCGACTACATGCAAAGGGATAAACCTGCCGCCTGCCTGAATTCCCAATCCTCGATGAAAAATGACCAATGCCCAATGATCAATGCTCAATCCCCCAACGCCTTCCTCACCTTCCGTGCCAGGGCCTCCGGGGTGAAGGGCTTCTGAAGGAAGGCGATTCCATTTTCCAGCACACCGTGGCGGACAATGGAGTTATCCGTATAGCCGGACATAAAAAGGACCTTCAGGCCCGGTCGCAGCCCCTTGATCTCCTCTGCCAGGTCCTTTCCGCTCATCCCCGGCATGACCACGTCCGACAGCATCAGTTGAATCTGCTCCGTACGCTCCCGGCACATCCGGAGGGCCTCCTCACCATCCCTGGCGCAGAGCACCGTGTATCCGTACCTTTTCAGGGCGTTGAGGGCCAAATTCCTGACCGTCTCGTCATCTTCAACCACCAGGATGGTCTCCGAACCCTGCAGGGATTCTTCCTCTTTCTCAGGTTTCTCCGTGACACTCCCCGGCCCTTCCACCCTGGGGAGATAGATCTTGAAGGTGGTCCCTTTCCCCTCCTCGCTGTAGACCCAGATGTTGCCCTTGCTCTGCTTGACGATCCCGTACACGGTGGACAACCCCAGCCCCGTTCCCTTCCCCCTCTCCTTGGTGGTGAAAAAGGGCTCAAAAAGATGGGCCTGCACCTCCCTTGTCATTCCCGCTCCCGTGTCGCTCACAGCCAGCATCACGTAACAGCCCGGCACCACCGAGACGTGGTTCTGCGCATAGGCTTCGTCCAGTTCCACGTTGCCGGTCTCGATCGTC
>JAFGPH010000158.1 GCA_016926135.1 Deltaproteobacteria bacterium | reverse complement strand
GCCAGGGCGCGCGCAATGGCCACACGTTGCTGTTGGCCGCCGGATAGCTGTCCCGGGTATTTGCCCGCCTGCTCTCTTATGCGCACGCGATCGAGAAGGGCCTCCGCGCGTTCCTCGGCCTCCTTGCGGCCCAGGTGCCTCACCCACTGCGGGGCGAGGCAGAGATTGTCGAGGACGGTCAGATGCGGGAAGAGGTGGAAGTCTTGAAAGACCATGCCCACCTCAGCCCGGATCTCTTGGATGTTCGTCTTTGGATCGGCCAGATCCGTACCATCCACCACGACCCGGCCCTGCTGGTAGGCTTCCAGGCCGTTGATGCAGCGGATGAGGGTGGATTTGCCCGATCCCGAGGGCCCGCAGAGAACGATCCGTTCCTGTTTGTCTACGGATAGATCCACGCCTCGGAGCACAGGAAACTCCCCGAACCACTTGTGGAGCCCCGTGATCTCAAGGATCGGGCTTCCCGGGGCAGCGGGCGCCTTCTCGGAGTTTGAGCCATCGCCTGGCATTCAGGTACGACACCTTTTCTTTGACTTCGCGGCTCAAGGGTTTGTTTTCAAAGCCGTCGATAGAATCGTTGCGCTGCACAAAAGGGTGATCCATGGCCGCCACTTGAACCGATGCTCACTTCCACGCAGGCTTGTAGCTCTTGTATTTCTCGAGTTTCGACGGCAGCTCGGATTTCCGGCTGTCAAACTTCATCTGGACGTCGGCGATTTCATAGAAATGCCGTGTTTTCCCGGCCAGAGTCAAGCGGGAAATGGCCTGCTGCTCCTCCGAAAAGGTGACCGTGATCTTGCCGTCCTTCTGTTTCAACTCGCCCTTGATGCCGCAGATCGCACACTCCACCATGGATTCCCGCCCTACCAGCATGGCATTGCAGTGGCAGACCGGGCAGGTGCCCGGATCATCGCCCATGTACTTCATCTGCTCCTTGGGTTTTCCCATGGCGCCGGCCACGTTCTGACCCAGTTTTCTGGCCCGGGCGATGGCCGCATCGTTGAAGGTCACCTGACCCGGTATGGCGGCACCCATGACCTGATGCATGTCGACGACCTGGATCTCCATGGGGAATGTGAAGGTGTGCATGAGCGGGAGCGCCAGGGAAGACCAATCGTAATGGGGGGCGCCGCCCACCGAAAGGAATCCTGCGACCCTGGGCTTGAAGATCCGGGGATCAGCCCCGCTCTTGCCGCCGGCTACCTTTTTCGCCTCGATGACAAAGGCCTGGTCATGGGAAGGGCCGCACCGGTCGATGAGCACCTTCAGGTATCCGGGGGGCTGGAAAATGAACACGGGCATGCTGATGATAATGCCGTCCGACTCCCAGAGCTTCTCGTTGAATTTCGGCATGTCGTCGTTCTTGAGGACACACTCCCCGGACCCTCCGAAAATGAGGCCGTTCTTGCCCTGGACACAGGAGGTGCAGCCCGTGCAGGGTTTGATCTTGAGTTCGTGGAGGCGCAGGATCTCCACCTCCACCCCCATCTCCTCCGCGGCCATGAGGGCCTCCTTGAGAAGAATTTCGGAATTTCCCATTTTCCGGCCTGCTGACAATCCCAGAAGTTTCATATCCTTACCTCCCTTAGTGCGTTAGAATTCCACCACCCGCTTCCACCCTCCGTAGCAGGCTACTGCGGAGGACGGGTCGCTAGAGGCACAGAGTTCAAAGAGGGAATCCGGTTTTTCTTTTCCGGGAGATACCGGAAAAGGAAAAGACGCCCTCTAATAGATTGTTTTTTCCCGAGCGCCGTCTCCCGCTCGGGAAAAAGAGAAGTCTTCTCTGTGATCTCTGTGTCTCTGTGGTGAACCATCCTGATTTCTGGCGTATCCTGTTGCAATTTCGAATTGGAGCACTCAGCGATAGACATAATCTCCTGCTCGATACCTCGGCGGGATGACCGGTATCTGAAGGAAGGAGTCATACTTTCCGCCCGAATGGATCACATGGCTGCCCTTGTTGTTCAGTTCCCAGGAGAAGGGTTCGAACCACCCTTCGCGGATGTACTGCCCCGACACGAGCACCTGCAGCTGCTGGCCCTTGTGCCAGATTCTGCTGTGGGGCCAGATCTCGATATCCACAGGGACAATCTCGCCCGGGTTGAGCTTCTGATCCCTCTGATGGGCCTGAACCGGCTGAAAATCGGTGGAGAGCTTTTCATCCAGTTCCCTGCGGGACACCCGCATCTTTCCCCATGCGCCCGGGTGGGGTTCTCCCAGCACGTTTACGGGCAGCCAGTTGCCCTCCGCATCCAGCTTTCGGATCGCAATGAAAAGATCCATGTCGTCGTTGCCGACCGCCTCGACCCAGAGGCGGAGCTTCATGAAGCCGGTGATCTCGGTTTCTTCCTCGAACCGGATATTGAAGGTCGTGGATCCTTTCTCCGCCTCGTAGCCGACCTTGGATGCAGCGGTGACGGGGTCGAAGGAAAGCGCCCCGTTCGCCGCATCGATGTAGAGCTTCCTGTACCGGGTTCTCGCAAGGGGAAATTCCCTTTCCGGACGGTTGGTCTGGTAGTCGTACTCGTAGGCGTCCATGACCTCCAGGCGCACCCGGGGGGTAAGCTCCCAGCCGTTCCGGATGTCCTTGAGGTAGCGGTCGTAGAAGAGCTTCAGATCGTTGATCCCCGCCACACAGAATGTATCCGGCCACTCAAACTCCCTGTGTGCGCGGAGCCACTTTTTGGTGGAGCGTATCTTCCTGAAGCCTTCCATGGAGCCGCGCAGGTGGAAATGGTTCCAGCAGACGGTCGTCGAAACGGGGATTCTGATGTTCTTCCACTTGGGGATCTTGTCTTCCCAGTATGCATCCAGGAAGGGGTGCTCCAGGGCCATGGCCGCGGTGTCGTCCACATAGCCGGTGCCCACCAGGGAACCCACGATGAAGTCGTTGAAGCCCAAAGCCGGAATGCCGCCCTCGTAAAGCGACTCGCGATACAGGTCCCCCGTGCCTTCCCAGGGGGCGATGCAGACCAGATGCGGGGGCTGCTCCGCGGCGATCCGCCACTGGGTCATGGCCACCCCCGAGTTTCCGCCCATGCCCACCTTGCCGTTGCACCAGGGCTGGGTTGCGAGCCATTCGATGAAGTCATAGCCGTCCCGTCCGTCCTGGGTCCCGAACATGTTCACGTCACCCTTCGAGTTGCCGATCCCGCGCGGGTCCACATTTGCAACCGCGTAGCCGTTCCGGCACCAGAAGCCCGGGTCCGGAGATTCGAACTTGGCCATGCGGGAGACCGTTCCAGGCGGGACTCCGATAATCTGCCATTCGTCAAAGCCGTCACCGGGACGCTTTCCGAAATAACTCCAGGAGACGATGGCAGGGATATTGGTCTGACCCGCGGGACGGTAGATGTCGGCATAGATGACAATGCCGTCCCGCAGGGTCACTGCCACATCCTGCTGACAGAGAATGCCGTCTTCTGCCATATACGTACGGGGGTTGAGGGGGGGGCAGAATCCGAATCCCGCGCCCTCCAGGGTCTTCTCGTCCAGCCCGTCCCAGTTTTCATCCTTGTCCTGCTTGCCTTTCTTGTCCACCTGGGGCGCCGGCCTCCGGGTCTCCCGGTAGATCGCGTCGATCTCCACACCGCCGAAGCGCTCTTTCTTTCTGATTTTCTCAGCCATGATGATCTTCCTTCCTTCCGTCCTGTTTGTCTAGACGATCAACCTCCGCAGAGTTCGGCCACGAAGTCAGCGGCCTCCCCGAGGGTCTTCTTCCTCCTGAACTGCATAAAAGGGATCTCCACATCAAACGCGTCCTCCAGCACCGCGATGATCTGCACCAGGTTTACCGATTTCGCCTTGAGATCGGCCACGAAGTCCGTGTCAGCGCTCAATTCGGAAGGGTTTTTCTTGAAGATTTCTGCCGTCCGCTGGATGATTTTTTCCAGTATCTCTTCTCGCATTCCCATAGTCATCACTCCCATCTGGTTAATGTTTGCGTTGTACTCCTTCTCTCACAGAGCGCACAGAGACGCGGGGCGGCTCGGCGATTCGCGATACACTACCCTCTTCATGCTCCGAAGGAGCCGAGAGTCGTCCTGTTCGTTGATCCCAAAGAACAGGGCTATCGGCAGCCTCATCTCCATGACCTCTGCGCGCTCCAGCGAAGCGGGCGAGAGACCTCTCAAAATCCGCTCCACACCGGCACCCCGGTGTAGGTCTTCAATTCCTCTTTCCCGGTCAGCACCCGCAAGGCCCCCGCCGCCATGGCCTCCATCTCGAACTCTCCGGCATAGACCCTGACCGGGGCAATGTACTTCACCCTGTCGGTAATCCCCTCCACCAGATAGGCGTCGCGGGCAATGCCGCCGGTCAGGAGAATCGCGTCCACCGCGCCCTTCAGGACCGTGGCGTAGGCCCCGATGCTCTTGGCAATCTGGTAGATCATGGCGTCGTAGACGAGCTTTGCATGCGTATCGTTGTTCCGGATCCGCTCCAGCACCTCCTTGACCTCGGAGGTCCCGAGATGATCCACCAGCCCGCCGGTCTTGGTAATGCGGTCATACATTTCTCTCTCTCTATACCTGCCGGAATAGCACATTTTGACGATCGCCGTGGCCGGTATGGCTCCTGCCCGCGTGGAGGCCATGGGGCCGTCACCGTTGATCACGTCGGTCGAATCGACCATGCGCCCCCTTCTGTGGGCCGTCACCGTTACACCCCCTCCGATGTGGGAAATCACGAGGTTGAGATCCTCATAGCGCTTGCCCACGTCCCGGCCATAGCGCATGGCAACCTCCTTCTGGTTGAGGGGGTGGCCCCTGCTTTCCCGGTAAACATCCGATAGCCCGCTGATCCGGGCTATGAGATCGAACTCATCGACATCGGGGGGATTCACCACAAACGCCCTGCCGCCGTAGGTCACGGCGAAGTCATCGGCCAACTGGCTTCCGAGGTTGGCGGGGTGTTTCACGGTAAAGCCGACTCTGGCGTGATGCAGCAAGATTTCGTTAACGGCGTATGTCCCGCCCGTGACCCCGACAAGACCGCCGCCGCGTCCGACAAAGGCGTCCGTCCCCTCAAGGGAGATACCCCCCCTGGCCAGCTCATCCAGGATCGTCTGCTTTCGATAAGGGAACTGATCCCTGATCTCGGGGAACTGCTTGAGCCTTGCCGCGTCATGAGAAACCGTGGAGGCAAAGAGCTCCGTGTCATTCTCATAGAGGGCGATCTTTGTGGAGGTCGAACCCGGATTGATCGTAAAAATCCTGTATTTTCTGTCCATGACCGTCATCCAACGGGAGGTCGGCTCAAGGCACACGGCTCACGGAAAAGCCCTCCGCTTCAACACCGCTTTCCTTGCGCCCTCTCCTCACTCGTGTTGCGCCAGCGCCGCCACCATGGTGATTGCGCCGACAATTTCTTCCACCGGCGCACCCCGGGAAAGATCACTGACCGGTTTGGCAAAGCCCTGAAGCAAAGGCCCGTAGGCGACGGCCCGGGCAAACCTCTGGACAAGCTTGACCCCGATGTTCCCCGACTCCAGGTCCGGGAAGATGAGAACGTTGGCCTTGCCCGCCACCGCGCTCTCCTCCTTCACCTTTCTGGCCGCCACCTCCGGTACGATCGCGGCGTCCAATTGAAGCTCTCCGTCTATAAGGATGTCCGGCCTGCGCTCACGGACCCTTTCCAGGGCCTTCAGGACCATGTCCACACGCTCGTGGCCGGCGCTGCCCTTGGTCGAGAAAGACAGCAGGGCGACGCGGGGCACCCAGCCCAGAAGGCTGCGGATCGTATCGGCCGTGGAGATGGCTATGTCGGCCAGCTCCTCCGATCCGGGGGCCGGGCACACGGCGCAGTCGGCAATCCCCAGCAGGTTCCCTTCAGGTCCCTCGAATCCGGGGATGGACAGGATGCCCATGCTCGAGACCGTGGAGATGCCTTCCTGGAGTCCGATGATCATCTCGCTGGCCATGATCACCTCTCCCGTTGTGTGGGAGAGGCCTGCCACCATGCAGTCCGCCTCACCCAGCCTGACCATCATGGCTGCGAACATCATGGGGTCCCTCAGCTTGCGCTTGATCGCAGAGGCCGGGAGGTCCGAACTGATCTTTCCATACTCCGCAGCCAGATGTTCGACCCGCTGCTGATCCGTATGGTCCACGATGGAGATCCCATCCAGAGACACCCCAATGCCTCGTGCCACGGCAGACACGGCACCCGCCTTTCCGACAAGGATAGGATGAGCAAGTCCCCTGTCCTTGATCGCACGGGCCGCACGCAGGATCTTTTCTTCACCGGCCTCCGGGAGGGCAACCCTCTGTGGATTGGCCCTGGCCTTGGCTTGTAATTGCTCCATGATATTTTCAGTCATCTTCATTGCTCCCTGACGATTCTGTTATGGATCTGCCGACCACTGCGCCACGGCTACGGCGTAGTCGCCGTCGTAGGAAAGGCTCAGGAGCACTTTGGATGCCCCCCGTTCGGTGGCAAGCTCCAGAAACCTTCCGGTAAGAACGGGGATGGGTTCTCCCCACTCGCCGTCACGGACCTCAATTTCCCTGAACTGAACCCCAGTCTCCCAACCGATGCCGAAGGTCTTGAAAATGGCCTCCTTGGCCGCAAAGGTCATCGCGAGGTAGGCAACGCGGTCGGGCCGGGTTTCCGATCGCTCCTGCTCATAGGCCGTGAACACCTTGTCCATGAACACCCTGCCGCTGGTTTCCAGGATGTCCCTCATCCTGCTGATTGCGATGATATCGACTCCCAGGCCTTGGGTCATGGCCGATTCACTCGTCCTTTGGGACCCTGAACCGCGGCCGCTTGGGGTGGACCAACAGGTAGGGCCTGTCAAACCTCACCTCTTCCCGCGGCACCAGCATCCTCAAACGGCCCGAGGCAATACAGGCCTCCGCGGCATTCTCCAGCGGGTTGCCTTCGATTGCCGCGTGGATTTTTCCGCCGAACTCCTTCATGAATCCTTCCCAGTCACACGTGATCGCGCCGGAAGGGCAGATCATCTCGCAAAAGGTGCAGCCGAGCCACATGTCGCAGGCCGTACCCTCGGACCCGAAGCGCCGGGGTTCCGCCGAGAGGTCGATGTAATCCATGAGACAGTGGTCCATACACAGGCGGCACTTGGGATAAAGACACTTCTCCGGGTCATAGGTCATGTAGCCGTGGGGATTCCGGCCCGCCCGGTAGAACTC
>JAFGPH010000157.1 GCA_016926135.1 Deltaproteobacteria bacterium | reverse complement strand
CCCGCATCGCTTTTCACCCGGCTGAGGTGGTGTTCAATCCGCTCGCGATTGCCAAAAACGACAACATGGTCTCCGTCGGGAGCGCCCTGGAGGTGGATCTCAGCGGCCAGATCTGCTCCGAATCCATGGGTTTCCACTTCTACGCCGGGGTGGGCGGGAGACTGGACTTCATCCGGGGGGCCGCCATGTCGAAAGGGGGTAAGTCCGTCATCACCCTCCCCTCCACCACGAAGAACGGGGAGCGATCCCGGATTGTGGCCCACCTCGAGGAAGGGGCGGCGGTGATCGCCACCCGGGGGGACGTGAAGTATGTGGTGACCGAATATGGGATTGCCTATCTCCACGGAAAGTCCGTGAGGGAGAGGGCCATGGCCCTCATCAGCATCGCCCATCCGAAGTTTCGGAGGTGGCTTCTGGAGGATGCCAAGCGGCGCGCGTACATCTATCCCGATCAGATCTTCATCCATACCGAAAACCATGTCTATCCGGAGGAGGAAGAGACCCTTGTGACCCTTTCAAACGGAACGCTCGTCTCCATCCGCCCCATCAAACCGACGGACGAGGTGATGCTGCAGGATTTTTTCTATTCCCATTCCGAAGAAACCATCTATCTGCGCTACTTCCGCTCCGTACGGAGCATGCCTCATGCCACGGCTCAGACCATGGTCAATCTGGACTATCGGGAGAACATGGCCTTCGTGGCGACCCTGGGGGAGGTCGGCATGGAGCGAATCGTGGCCGTAGGTCGGTATGCCGCGGAGAGGGAACACTCCGGCATGGTGGAGGTCGCCTACACGACCCATGAGGATTTTCGGAAGGTCGGGCTGGGGACCCTGCTGCAGGAGAGGCTGGAGCGTTATGCCGTCCGCATGGGGTTCAAAGGGGCCGTGGGATATCTCTTCGAAGACAATCTTCCCATGCTCAAGACCTTTGCGAGAAAGGGTCAATACCAGGGGGAAATTTTGGAGGATGGAATCCTGAGGGTTTGGCGCTATTTTTCTGCGACGCAGAACGGGGAGGGGTCGGAGCAAGGCGGAGATTGACCGAAAAGCTTTTTTATCATAGGGTTCAAAACGGTTACCGGCGCTCGCAGTGCCCTGAATTTCCAGCCCGGCAGAGGTTGACCATGGGAACAGCCGAAAAGGAGATCACCTTCCTGGGGAAGGATACCGAGCTCGACGGCCTCCTGGTTTTTGACGGTGCCCTGAGGATTGACGGCTATTTTCGGGGGCAGATCCAATCGCGAGGGAATCTGGTGATTGGGGAGGAGGGATATGTGGAGGCGGATGTTCACGTTTCCTACCTGGTCGTCAGCGGGGAGATTCACGGCAACATCCTCGCTGATCAGCGGGTAGACCTCCGAGCGCCGGGAAAGGTGTTCGGGAACATCCAGGCCCCGGCCATTCTCATGGATGCCGGGGTCATTTTCGAGGGCCATACCAAGATGTATCGCGCGAGGGATGCGGTGGAGGGGGTATCGGCTGATGACCCCATGATCGGATCGGATGAATACAAAGGGGAACCGCCCGCGGGATTGACGGCCATCTTCGGGGTGGTCACGGACGAGATTACGGGAAAACCCCTCAAAAACGCCAGGATCTGGTGCAAGGGTCATGAAAAGAAACGGATCCAGACGAACGCCGCCGGATACTATGAACTGATCAATCTCACGGACGGGGAGTGGAAGTTGAAATTGGAGGCTCAGGGTTACAGGAAAGACAGGGCCAAGGTGCTCATCTCCGGTGAGGGCACCTACCGGCAGGATTTTCGTCTGACCCCGAGGCGGTAACGAGGCGCGCAGGCGGAAAAAATGCAATGCAGTGCTCTGAAAAACTTCAAAAAGAAGCAGGAAACAAAGGAAAAAGCAGAACTGAAAAAAAAGAGGCTTTCTCAACAGGGGCTGTATAAGTTGAAACATATTGATATCGCTTTGAAATCTATGAAGCGGAAAACCCTTCTTTTCTCTTGGGGTTATCGTGCCTCAGCATGATTATTCGTTCCTTTAGACACTTAGCGTGCCTGCGCAGAGGATCTCGCGCTAAGTTTCCCCCTCCGCTCCTGGTCTTTGACAAGCTCACAGGGATCCAAGTAAGAATAAAAATATCATCCATCCTGTAGAAAGCCTTTCCGGGCCTGGATCCAATCGCCGGCCTGGGATCGCAACCCGAGACATAACCGCAGACGGGGACCTGAGTAAAAGATGATTGCGTCCATCAAAGAAATGGAAGAGCAGGTTCTCCTGCAGAGGGTAGATCTTGAAGGCCGGGGTCGCGAGGCGGAGAATCTGGAGGCCGTTTCCACGCTGGCCGGCGGTATCGCCCACCAGTTCAACAATGCCCTGATGGCGCTTGTGGGAAACATGGACCTCCTTCAGATGGATCTGCCCGAAAACCCCGCGGTGATCCGGTATGTGGGTTCCATGAGATCCGCTGTGCTCAGGATGACCCACCTGACGGACCAACTGCTGGCTTTCGCCCGGGGCGGAAAATATCGACCCAGAATCATGTCCATGAACGAGATGGTGGAGCGGTTCCTGAGTGAGGTTCGAGGTGCGACGGATTCCCCTGTTCGGTTCGAGCCCGATCTGGACAAGGACATCCCGGATGTGATGGCCGACCCGGTCCAGATGCAGATGGTCCTGTATGCGCTGCTGGAGAACGCCAGGGAGGCCATCGAAGGCCCGGGGCACGTCGCGGTCACGACCCGGGGGCAGACTTTTCCCGTTGGAGCGACCCGTGCGACCATCCCGCCGCCCGGGCGCTACGCATGCCTTTTTGTGCAGGACGACGGGAAAGGCATGGATCGGGAAACGAAGAGCAGAGTTTTTGAACCCTTCTTCACCACCAAGGTCATGGGGCGGGGTCTCAGCATGGCTGCGGTCTATGGAATCGTCAAGAACCACAGGGGATGGATTTGTGTGGATTCGGAGCCGGGCAAGGGAACAGCGGTCCGAATCTATCTGCCCGCTGCGGAAACCCTTCGCCTTCGGGTGCCTGTTCCCCCACCGGAAAAGCAAGCCTGAAACCGAAGGCGGGCGAGGAGTGATCCCCGCCCGCCTTTCGTTGAGATGCCGACATACACGAGGTTAAGGCAGTTCGAATCTTCCTCGTGCCTTGTACCGTGTGCCGTGCATCCTTCTGTTAATACATATCCTCCGAAGGCATTTGAGGCATCGCGGCCTTTTCCTTTTTGGGCTTTTCGGCAACCATGGCCTCGGTGGTCAGCAGCAGCCCGGCTACAGACGCTGCATTCTGTAGGGCAAAACGGGTCACCTTCGTGGGATCAATGATACCCGCCTTCATGAGATCCTCGTATTCGCCGGACTCCGCGTTGAATCCGAAGCTGCCCTTTCCTTCCATGACCCGCTGTACGACCACGGAGCCCTCGAAGCCGGCATTGTTGGCGATCTGACGCACCGGCTCTTCCAGGGCCTTTTTCACGAGCTGAACACCCATATTCTGATCTCCGGCCATCTCCAGCTTGTCCAGGGACTTCAGGCTGCGGATCAAGGCGACGCCTCCACCGGCAACAATCCCCTCTTCCACGGCGGCCCGGGTGGCATTCAGCGCATCCTCCACGCGATCCTTCTTCTCCTTCATCTCGGTTTCCGTGGCAGCGCCCACGTTGATCACCGCCACACCACCGATCAGTTTGGCCAGCCGCTCCTGGAGTTTCTCACGGTCGTAATCGCTGGTGGTCTCATCGATCTGCGCCCGGATCTGCTTGACGCGGCCTTCCAGGGCCTGGCGGCTTCCCCCGCCGTCCACGATGGTGGTGTTGTCCTTGTCGATGCTCACCTTCTTGGCGGTACCCAGGTCATCGAGACCCACCTTTTCCAATTTGATGCCGAGATCCTCACTGATCATCTGGCCCCCGGTCAGAATGGCAATATCCTCCAGCATGGCTTTTCGACGGTCCCCGAACCCCGGGGCCTTCACGGCCGCAACCTTGAGGGTTCCGCGCAGCTTGTTCACCACCAGGGTAGCCAGGGCCTCGCCCTCCAGGTCCTCCGCGATGATGAGCAGCGGCCGCCCCGCCCTCGCCACCTGTTCCAGAATGGGGACCAGGTCTTTCATGACGCTGATCTTCTTCTCGTGGAGCAGGATGTAAGGCTCTTCCAGGTGGACCTCCATCTTTTCCGCGTTGGTCACGAAGTAGGGGCTCAGGTAGCCGCGATCAAATTGCATACCCTCCACGATTTCCAGGGTGGTCTCCATGCCCTTGGCCTCCTCCACGGTGATCACCCCTTCTTTACCCACCTTCTCCATCGCCTCGGCGATGATGTCGCCGATGGTGCTGTCGTTGTTGGCCGAGACCGTTCCCACCTGGGCAATCTCTTTCTTCTCCTTGGTGGGCTTGGAGAGCTTCTTGAGTTCCTCAACCACCACTTCGACGGCCTTGTCGATGCCCCGCTTCAGACCCATGGGATTTGCACCGGCAGTCACGAGCTTGGTCCCCTCGCGGAAAATCGCCTGGGCCAGAATGGTGGCCGTGGTGGTTCCGTCCCCCGCCACATCCGAGGTCTTGGAGGCCACCTCTTTTACCATCTGGGCGCCCATGTTCTCGAACTTGTCTTCCAGTTCAACCTCTTTCGCCACGGTGACGCCGTCCTTGGTCATTTTCGGCGATCCCCATGATTTCTCGATCAACACGTTTCTGCCTTTCGGGCCTAAAGTCACCTTCACGGCATCCGCCAGGGTATCTACGCCTTTGATCATTTTCTCCCTGGCCTTGGCACTATAATTAATTTCTTTGGCAGCCATACTTCTTCTCCTCCTGGGTAATTATTGAACGATTGCAAGGATATCGTCTTCTCTCATGATCAGGTGCTCAACACCGTCGATTTTGATCTCCGTCCCGGAATATTTTCCAAAGAGAATCCGGTCATTCGCCTTGACTTCCAGCGGGACCCGATTGCCGTTCTCGTCTACCTTCCCGGGACCTACCGCCACCACCTTCCCCTCCTGGGGTTTCTCTTTGGCCGTATCCGGAATGATGATACCCCCCGTGGTCTTTTCTTCCTGTTCAATCCTGAGAACAAGTACCCTGTCGTTCAATGGTTTGATTTTCATCCTCAAATCCTCCTGCAATAGCGTTTTGTGTGGATTGTGGTCCTAATGGGGCACGCATACACGGAAAACGACCCGTCTGAATTTCTGAAACGGGTCGGGGTTACCTTAATGATGACTCTATATGAGTAAGCACCGCCCTCTGGGTTGTCAAGGAGCAAGCCCCTATTTTTCGTCCTCTTTCCGGGAAACGTTCAGGATATCAACGGGCGATTCCCTTGGACTGTGTTGAATCTCTTCCGGGTAGTAATGTCAACTATTTTGTGGGAGGATGGCCGGGTTTCAGCGGGGGGTACGACGGTGCGGGGTTGCTATTTCACACCTCTGGTGTAGTTCACCAGGATCACCTTGTGTCTCTTGGTGTCATTACGCACTTTACGGATCCTCTGGGACAGCCCCGGTTCCCCGATCTTGACTCCATCCAGAAAGGCTGCCTCGTTGAGCTCTGCCTCAATCAGTGCGGCCAAGGTATAGGCTTCGGATTCTGAGACATCCTCCTTCTTCACCCGCTCCAGGAGGGAGTTGACCTTTTGTGCGAAATCCTGAAGCTGCTTCCTGTCGATCTTCAGGTCCAGGCTAAGACCCTCATCGGCCAGGGCCTTCTCTCGGATCTCTGCAACGGTCTTCGCGTGCAACAACTCTTCGGCGCTGATGGATGCCCAGAAGGCCTTCACGGGACCTGCAAAATGCCTCATCTCCGAGAGATGCTGATAGATTCTAAAAAGCCCGGATTCGATTTTTTCCAGGCCGGTCAGGACTGCAGTCTGATCCCGGGAAAGCATGTCTCCTCCCTCACCCGAAGATGTGACACCGGCGATGCATGAAGCGTACGAAATCACGGCATGATCTGTCAAGGCAGCAATTGAAGGGCGCGAGGCCGGTTCAGGGGTTGAGCCTCCTCTCCCATTCGAAATCCCTGGATGTGACGATGTGTTCCATTTGCCGGATCCGACGATCCAGGTTCTCATAGCGCCTTTTGAGCCTGTCGGCGGCGCCCTTGCGCGAGACCAGGTAGCTGTCGTAGAACTCCTGTTCCGCATCGTCGCGGATGGGGAGCACGGGCTCGGGTTTCATGAGCAGTGCTGCCAGGAAGTAAAGCCCCGTGATCGGCCAGAACCCTGTCAAAAGCAGAAGGGCGACTGCGATGGCCCGGGTCCAGAAAAGAGAGAAATCAAAGTACTCGGCAATGCCCTTGCACACCCCCAGTATAGCCCCATCCCGGGAACGATGGAGCCCTCCGCGCAGAAGCCTTTCCATTCGTTTCTTCATGGTCGGTCCTTTCCGGGCGATTCCAAGATGATGGTTTCCAGGGCTTCCACGCGCTTTTCCATGCGTGACAACCCCTGATAGATCTCCTGAATCACTTTGGCCTCTTCAGTCTGAAGCCGCTGGCCCCTGCGGGAGGCATCTCCCCTGAACATCTT
>JAFGPH010000156.1 GCA_016926135.1 Deltaproteobacteria bacterium | reverse complement strand
CCCTTTTACGGGATGGGCGCCATCCTGTGCCACTGGGTCACCGGTTCCCTTCGGGACAGATTGGGGGTCTATGACCAGGCGTTCATCATCAATGCCGTCATGGGCGCCGTCGCCATCGGACTGATGCTCCTGGTGAAAGAGACGGAAAAAGACTCGGGGAATTAGAAGGCCAACACCTTTTTCTTTCTGCAGTTCACGGGATATTTCACTGAATTGAAGCGGTGTGAAAGGCCCCTGCTATATGCAAAGAAGCTCTTGAGTTCTGTCACCCCGGAACGGTCCGCTTTCTCTTTTCCAGCTTGTTCAGGAAGGATGGAGATATCAGGTTTTACTCAGTTCCATTTCAAGAAACTGTCTCGGCGTGACGATGGGAGTCCCCATGTAATCCCCTAATGTGAGGAGGGCCTTGTCCCCTGTGATCACAAAGTCGGCATCAAGGGCAACGGCACACTCGATGAATTTGTTGTCGTCGGGATCGTCCTCGACCACGTGGAGATCTGGGGTCCGAGCGGTGAAAAGGATGTGGAAACCGGAGGCGAACAGCTTGAGCAACTCCTTCAGTTCCGGTTCCTGTTCAAACCCGAGCCGTCTCAGGACCTTTACATACTCGTCCACGATGCCCGGTGAGAGGCAGAGGGTAATCGCGCCGGCTTTCCACAATTCAATGATTCTCTGGGGGTTGCCACCGAAAAAAGAGGAGATGAAAACGTTCGTATCCAGGACGATCCTGGTCATTTCCCAGCCCGTGCAGAACGGATAGCCCTCCTGACTTCCTTGACGCCCACACCCCGGGACGACAGTTTTGTACCGATCCGATCCCAGAGATCATCCACATACGCGCCCATATCCCGACTCCGCACATACTCCTCCAACAGGCTGCGCACCACCTGACTGGTTGTCTTGCCTTCTGCTCTTGCCAGGCTGCCGACTTTGTCTCTCAACTCCGGCTCGATCCGGATGATCATCTGTGTGGACATCACTTTTCTCCCCAAGGCTATAAGGTATAAACAGTATATACGTCTGTCTGTAAATGTCAACCTTGTGCCTATTATCCGCGCCCGAAAAAGGGAGTTCTTATCTCAATAAAATCGACCTCGGTACTTGGAGTGAGGCCGAGTTTTTCACGAATGCTCAGGGGAATGGCAACTTGCCCTTTGGTGGTAACCCCAAGATAGCACCCCCAAGTAGTGCAATACTCGCAATAGCATTACTCCTGACGCCCTTTGTTAATCGTCGTCTCAGAGCCTCGACAGCCTCATCTTCCACTCCCCCTTGTCGGGCGTCTTCACCTCCTTGACGCTGACGCGGTTGTGGCTCTCAGGCAGGATCAGGGTTGAGTAAAGTCCTTTGACGCTCGTGTACTGGTGAATCGATCCGTGAACCTTCACCACGGGATTGCCCCGGTCGGCCTGCGACCACTCCGAGACGGAGGCGATCTCGTCCTCCAGCACAGGAATTTCCTCCTCCAGGACCTGCATCGATCGTTGAATCCCGGAGACCTCCTCCTGGATCTTTTCCTGTCTGTCCAGGAAGGCCTCTAGGACACCGTCTCTCTCCCTGATCTCCTGGTCCAGGGCGTGGAGAATCCTTTCCGCCTCCTCGATAGGGGCTGATGTGCCGGACTTTTTCGCCTCCTCCAGCTTCTCCTTCAGGGTTCTTCTTTTGACCATGGCCCGGTCCTGTTCCTGGGCCACCGATCCCATGTCCTGATGGATCATCTGTGTTTCCTGATCGAGTTCCTCCACCCGCGCCGTCAGCTTTTTCCACTCCTCTTTCTTGAGAGAGATGGTCTGTTTCAGCCTTTCGATCTCGCTCCTGGCCCTTTCGTTCGTGCCTACCACAAGGGTGCACGGCCTGGAGGCGTCCGAGCCGATCTGTCCGGCTTCGATTCCTTTCTTGGCCTGCACCTGGCAGGAGAGGATGTGCCCGTTTCTCACATTGCAGACCCCGCTTGTCTCGATCCTGGAATCGATGATCTCCTTTTCCACGACAATGTCTCCGAGGACCTCGATATTGGCCTCGTGGACATACCTCGCCCTGATGCTCCCGCCTGCCCTGACCGTGGCTCCGATGATCCCGCCGAATACCACCACGTCGCCGTTCGTCTCGATATCCGCCTTCAGGATCTCGTTGGCCGTGAGACTCCCTCCCTTTACGCGAAAACCGCTCTGGACCGTGCCGGAGATCACCACGTTTCCCTGGAACTCCACATGCCCCGTCTTGAGGTCCACGTTGCCGCGGATCTCCAGATCGGAAAACACATAGACCCTGCCGTCAGCCCTGAGTTCGGGCCGGCCGTCAACCGCCGCAAAGACCTTCATCCCGTCTTCCGAGATTTTTGTCCCCTTCCCGCCCCGCAGTTTGATATCCTTCGTCACCGGGGGAAGAATCGGTTGGCCCAGGATATCCGTTCCGGGGGCTCCGTCCGCGGGCAGCACCTTTTCGGCAAGCAGATCCCCCGTTTTCACCTGCGGTATGGCGCCCCTGTCCTTGAAATCGATGTACCCGCCCTCCTTGATCATGCCTACCTTCAGGGGGTCCGTATCGAAGTGGTGCTTGACCATGACCTCGCCGGCCGGGACCGGAGGGATGCCCTCGGCGACCTTGAAGGGTACATTGAACCTGGCCCCCTGTTTCAGGTATCCTTCCAGCATGGCGTCGTCCACAATCCCGAAGGTGATCCCTTGGGCCGCCAGCAGGTCTTTGATCGTTTGAGGACTCGCCCTGGAGGCATCTGCGGCTCTCGGAGTAATCAGGGCAGAAAGCCCGTCCTCGGAAACGGTCACTTCAAAGGCCTCCTTGAGAGCTCCGTCCTCCGGGGCCCGCTTCTCCTCCTTCCCCTTGGAGACCTCGCCCATCCTGCTCTGCCCGGCCAGGATGGCGTCACGCTGCTCCCTGCGGATCACGCCGGATTCCACCAGGAGGTCT
>JAFGPH010000155.1 GCA_016926135.1 Deltaproteobacteria bacterium | reverse complement strand
GGGAACATCCGCAGGAACTCATCGTAGTAGTAGAGCTCCTTGAAGGAGGCAAAGGGCAGACCATAGGCCGCCTTGGGTCTTTCCTTGATTTCGTCGGGGTTGATCTTCCTGGAGACGATCTCGTCCATCACGTCATCCATGCCTACGCCCATGGAGAACCTGAGTTTTTCCCTGTTCACGATCTGTGCGGGGAGCATGTCCCTGAAGGCCTCTCTCAGGATGTACTTCTCGATCTGCCTTTCGCCGTAGATCTTCCATTCCATGGGAATCATCTGACTGAAGGCGACGACCCTGGTGTCCAGGAAAGGGGTCTGATAGTTGACCCCGTTCGCCATCCATGCCCGGTCAAGACGTCTCAGGGCCGTATTGTAAGCGATCTCCAGGAGCTTCTGTGCGAGCCTCTCCCGCTGTTCCCGGCTCTTCACCTTCGGGTTTTTCAGGACCATTCGATACCCGCCGAAGAGTTCGTCGGCCCCTTCGCCCACCAGGATGCTGGAGGTGTGCTCCTTCGCCATTTTGGAGACGTAGTAGTTAGACATGATCCCGCTGATACAGTCTTCATCGAAACTCTCCAGGTACCAGACGGAGTCTGTTATGAAGTTTTCAATGTCATCGTCGGTGATTCTGTAAATATGGTGCTCCAGGCCCAGGAATTCGGCCATTAGAACAGCGTTCTCCAGGTCGGGACCCGGGGCCCTGTCAATGGTGCCGGTGAAGAGATGGAGACGGGGGTTGAATTCCTTTGCGATGGTCGCGATGATGGAGCTGTCCAGTCCCCCGCTCAGGGAAACGCCGCCCACGCCGTCCATCCTCCTTCTCACGGCATCCACCAGGAGGTCATGCAGGGTCTGAGCCGTCTGTTTCTGGTCCGACGGTTCGGGCAGTTCAACCGTGAAGGGCTTGAATTCTTTAAGGCCCTTCTTGGTGCTGTAGATGTGGCCGGGCGGGAGTTCCTGGATGTTGAACTGAACGTGGTCAGCCAGGCCCTTCATCTCCGTGCTGAAGAAGAAGATGCTGTCGTCAGAGCCGAAGAACAGGGGCCTGGCACCGACATGGTCCCGGGCCAGGACCACCTCATCGTCCTTTTCGATGATGGCGCAGCTAAAGCTCCCGTCAAGACGGGAGAAACAATCCCTCTCGTATTTCTCGTAGTATTCCCTGAAGAGTTCGACGTCCGTCTGACCGTCCGACCGATCATTGAAAAGCTCGCCATCGAAGAGGATGTAAGGATTCTCTCCGAGGGAGGTGCAGAACGTCCGCCGCGGCGTCAGGTTGAGCTCATTGGCCCCTACGGCTCCCCTGTGGTCGAAAAGGGTGCGCACAATGGAGTTGTCCGGGCCTCGATGCCTCATGAGCCTGAGCATCTCTCTTACGTGGTCGGTGCTGTCGGCATGGATCTTCCCGTACTGCGATATCATCCCTGCAATGCTAGCCATGATGAAACCTCCCGTGTCAGGTTGTCAGGATTGCTTCGCCTTCATCCGGAAACTGAGGTTCCGGCTAAAGGAGTCGGCAACAATAGCCCGTGTTCCACGGGCGAGCTTACTCCACATCGAGGTTCTGGACGTCCAGCATATAGACGAGCTTCATGAGGGCTTTGATGATCTTTTCCACTTCGTGATCCGGCATTCTCCTCAGACCCTCCACAATCTTCTTCTGGAAAGGCGGCGGGGCATGGGTCGCCAGATCCCTACCCCCTTCCGTGAGGGACACAATGATTACCCTTCTGTCAGGAGAGGTCCTGGACCTCTCCACGAGGCCCTTCCGTTCCAGCCTGTCGATGATGCCGGTGATTGTGCTGGAATCCACCATGATGGCCTTCGCGATGTGGGAGGGGGGCAGAGGGCCGTACTCGCGAAGGGCGAGCAGGCAGTTGAGCTGCGGGGCACTCACCTGGTAGGCCTTATTCAGCTCCTTGGTGTAGAGTTCCTCGCCCTGCATGAGCTTTCTCATGAGCCACACGATATCCTGGATCCGGTCTCCGTCGCCGTTGACGGTCCTTGAAGTATCTTCGGTTTGAGATTTACACATCTTCCTTTCTCCAAAGGCGCTTCCCATAGAGGATTCGGTCCAACTCACGGCGGGTGAAGTAGGGATCGTCGTTTCTCAAGTAGGGGAGCAGGATCCTCTTTCGGCGCAGGAGGTCCAGGGAGATGTCGGCGAGAATTTCATCCGGCTCATAGAGCGCAGCTTTGGCAACCTGTTGTCCGAAGGGGTTGATGATCTCGCTGCCACCCCAGAAACGAAAGGAATGGACCTCATAGGTTGTCTTGGCGGGCCTCCGTGCACGTATTTTGGATGTCTCCACGGCGAGAAGGGACCGCTTTTCCTCCCAGGACTCCTCTCCCACGCGGTTGGCGCAGATGTTGTAGATCCCGAAGATGCGGGAGTAAAAGGTGTTGATGATGCCCCAGCTCTCGATGTTGGAGAATTCCGATCCCATGGATCCTTCGGAAGAATTGAAGATGCTCACAAAGGCGTCCGCCTTCTGACAAACGCCGAGGTAGGGGAGCGAGGGATGCCAGAGATCGTTGCAGATGAAGACGGCAATGCAGAAATCCCCGAGCCGGAAGACCGGGATATGCTTTCCGTGGGAGAAGTACTTGCGTTCCTCGAACACCCCATAGTTGGGGAGATTAAGTTTGCGGTAGGCGAAGAGAACCCTCCCGTCCACAGCCACCAGGGCGGAATTGTAGAAGTTCATGGAGAGGGATTCCTCGATGAATCCCACCACGGCTGCCGT
>JAFGPH010000154.1 GCA_016926135.1 Deltaproteobacteria bacterium | reverse complement strand
TACAACTGGGTCTGGGACGAACAGGATCGGTGTCTGCTGCTGGTGGGAGAGTATGAGGACAGGGAAGATGCCCGCTGGTGGACAACGGCTCTGGAGTCCATGGGGTTCGTGATCTCCATCCGCACCCGATTACCGGGGGATGAGCCGCAGTCCTTCCATTAATGTGGTATTTTTAGCACTCCGGCCCCGTGCATCTTCCCCTGTTTCAAGAGAACGAGGGCCTCGTTGGCCTCGGCCAGATCGAATTCCCTCACCTCGGGCCGGATGCCGATCTCCGCTGCCAGGGGCAGGAATTCCAGGGCGTCCTGGCGGGTCACGTTGGCCACGCTCTTGATTTCCTTCTCGTGCCAGACGTATTCCGCATAGTCCAGAGGGGGAAGAGGTTCGATCTTCCGGATGGCGTTGATGGCCAGCCTCCCACCTTTTCTGAGGACCCGGAGGGCCTCCTTGACGGGTTCGCCGACCGGCGTGAAGTCAATGGCGGCATCCAGCCTTTCGGGGGGGGTCTCGCCGGTGGCCCCCACCCACTCCGCACCGAGCTTTGAAGCCAAGTCCCGGTGGTCTTTCTGTCCCTTCCTGGTGAAGACGAACACCCTGCATTCCCAGTGCCTGGCCACCTGGATGGCGATGTGGGCCGAGGCCCCGAACCCGAAAAGGCCGAGGATCTCACCGGGTCGGATCCCTGAAAGCCTGAGGGCCCTGTAGCCGATCACGCCGGCACAGAGCAGGGGAGCGGCCTCGGAGTCGGAAAAGGGCTCAGGGATGGGGTAGGCGGATTCTTCGGGAACCGTGGTATACTGGGCGTACCCTCCATCGGCATGGAGCCCCGTGGCCTCAAACCGGTCGCAGAGGTTCTCTGCGCCGCTGCGGCAGAACCTGCACGCGCCGCAACTGGAGTGAATCCATGCAATCCCGACACGGTCTCCCTTCCTGAACCTCTTTACGTCCGGCCCCATCTCCTCAACCCTCCCCACCACTTCATGCCCCAGGATGAGAGGGAAGCCGGGAGGCGTCAACCTGCCCTCGATCTCGTCCAGTTCGGTATGACAGACACCACAGGCGGAAACCCTGACCAGGATCTGGTGGGTGCGGGGGGCTGGCCTGGGCACCTCGGCCATCCGGAGGGGGTTGTTGGTGTAAGGGAGGTCCGGCCTCTTACGAGGCTCACCCCCCACCCGGATCTCGCAATGCCTGTCCAAGACCATGGCCAGCATGGGTTAACCCTCCCGGTTCAGCTTTCTCAAGAGGAGGAGGATCTTCCTTCCGCCCTCCGTACTGATTTGCATGAGCTTGGCTTGATAGTCATGCGGCTCCGGCACGACGCCGGCAAGCCGGAGGGAGTCAAGGAGGAGCACGTCAATCCATGCCTTGTTCATCTCCTGTCTCAGTCTCGACCTCGATGGCCCGTCCAGGAGGTCCATGATGTTCATGGCCAGAAGCTCGTGCCTGCTGCGACCCGTCGTTTCCAGGGCCTTCTCGGTGAACCCCTGGATCTCGCCGTTTCCCTCGATGATGAAGCCGATATCGGCCCTGTGGAGCTGGGAACTCAAGCGGTCCTTCCAGTCGCGCATCCGGGCATAGGCAAGCTGGAGATTCCTGTTCGCCTCTTCAAGACGGTTGTGAACGGACGTGATCTCTTCCTGCGCCTTCCCACGGCCGACGATTTCCCGTCGGAGCAACTCATTGGTGGTGACGAGTTCACTGGTTCGGTCCTGGATCTGTCGCTGGAGTTCCAGTTGCGCCTTTTCCAGTGCCTCTTCCGTGTTCTTGGTTTTGGTGTAGAGGAGGGCGTTTTCAAGGGCGAGGGCTGCCGGTGTGCTCATGCAGGTGAGGAGGTAGAGATCGTCCTTGCGAAAACCGTGGGGCATGTTCACCGAATGCACGTAGATCACTCCCCTTGTCCCCCGGTTGGAGATCAGGGGCACGCACATGATGGACTTGATCTTCATCAACTCGATACTCTCGGAGAGCTCGCTCTCTTCCTCCTGGCTGATATCGGACATCATGACCGCCTTGCCCTCCCGAATCACTTTGGTCACGATGGTGCGGCTGAATCGCACTTTGACGTCCCCTCTGTCCCCCCGGGAACGGGCAATCACCTCTCGCGGTTCCTCAGTGTCGGTGTCCACGAGCAGAATGACCCCGCCGTCAATCCTTTGGAGGCTGCGGAACAGGGAGTCCAGAATCTTTTCGCAGAGCTGGTTGATGTCCAGGGTCTGCATGAGGAGGGTGGAGACCTCAAAGATCATCTCCAGTTTGTCCCGATCGGTGATCCTCCTGTCCTTGTAGAGAGGTGGAGGTTCTCCCTTCCCGGCCCCGTCCCGGGCCAGACTGATCGAATACCGGGTGGCCAGGCCTCCTTGCGTAAGGTCTTTCCCGAGACTGACCAGGATATCCCCCATGGCGATAAGGAGTCCCTCCTCAATGGCCAAAGGAGTGCGCGGCTTGATGCGTTGGCCGTCGATCCAGGTCCCGTTCTGGCTGCCCATGTCCTCAATGAGAAAACGATCCCCCTTCCTGATGATCTTTGCGTGCCTCCTGGACATGGAGGCGTCCGTGATCTGAATGTCACTCTCAGGACCTCGGCCGATCAGGGTCGTATCGTCCTTGAGTCCAAAGGAGTGACCCCTCATGGGGCCCTTCAGGATCTGAAGCCTGCTCATGATCTCCTTGGCCACTGGTCCCGCTCCTCGATGACCTTGATGAAACCCAAAAGGATCTCATTGACCGGGGTGGGAAGACGGTACCGCCTCCCCAGTTCGACGACCTTTCCTGCGAACATCTCCACTTCGGTCTTCCTCTTTGCCTCCACATCCTGAACCATGGAGGTCTTGCCTTCGGGGGACATAGCCTGGAGGAAGGGGTAGAAATCTTCTATGTCTTTTTGCGACAGGCGAACCCTGGCGGCTCCGGCGACGCTGATCACCTCCTTCATGGCGGACTCCGCCAGGCCCCTCGCAACACCGGACGATTGAAAGATGCCGTACGGGGCGCCCAACACGGCTGAGACCTGATTAAAGCCCACGTTGATCATGAACTTCCACCAAAGGGCTCGGATCATGTCGGGGGGCGTCTCGCAGGCCAGTCCTGCGCGTCGAAAAAGGTCCTGCAAGGCACTCACTCGCGGGCTGAGGACCGAGTTGTCGGCTTCCCCGAAGAGAAGCTTCCCCTGTTTCGAACAGGTGACGGTGTTCCCCTCTCTCACCGCATCGATTCCGACAGCCACTGCATACAGGACCTTTTCCATGCCAAAGGCGGTGCCCAGTTTCTCCTCGCTCTCGATTCCGTTCATGACGGAGAGGATATGGGTCTCCTCTCCGACCGCAAGCCGGAGGTCGTGGATGGCACCGGGGAGGTGGTGGTGTTTGACGGCGACCATCACGACGTCGGACGGTACAGGGATCTCTTCAGGGGTGAGGATCGAAGGGAAGCAGCGCCTGCCGTTGACGAACAACCCGTCGGTGCGAAGTCGGGCGCCCCGCTCTCCTCCTGCAATGAGGGAGACGCAGCCAGGGTCCATGTCGAAGAACTTGTTGGCGTAAAAGGCACCCATGGCGCCGGCACCGATCACAGAGATCCTCTGGAGGGAGGACATGGCTGTTTCCCCGCATGAAAAATGAACCCCGGGCACGAGCGATTGCCGGGGGGTCCTTGTGTCAGGAGGGTAACTATTATCCAAGGCAAAAGGGCCTTTGGTCAAGTGAAAGTTCACCTCCATCCCCTGGCCGAGTTAAAGGAGGTCCGGGGAAAAAAGCGAGTGAAAGGATTCAAGAAAAGGCCTGAGGAGGACGATCTAGAAGTGAGAATCGGAGATGGGTTGCCTGGGGCCCCGAAACGGCCCAAGGGACGGACGGATTGGGTGACCTGACGTTGGAGTGATTCCGAATGCTTGCAGGCAGGGCCGTGTCCATGAGAGATTCCCCCACTTCCACCGAAGAGCGGTTGAGGCAGATCCAGAACTATATCTCCAGGATGCCCAGCCTGTCCACTACGGTCACAAAGGTCCTGGAGGTGTGCAACCGGCCGGACACCTCTCCCAATGACCTGAATCGCGTCATCTCCCTGGATCCCGTGCTCACGGGGCGTGTGCTGAAGCTGATCAATTCCGCCTACTACGCTCTGCCCAATCAGATCACCAGCCTTACCCGCGCCATCATTATGCTGGGTCTCAATACGGTGAAGAATCTTGCCCTCAGCACGGCGATTCTCCAGAGTGTGGGGGGTGAGGACGAATTCTGGACCCACTCCATCACCGTGGGGGTGACGGCCAAGTCCCTCTCCGTCCTCAAAGGCGTTCCCGTGGCCCAGAGGGAAGAGTACTTTGTTGCGGGACTGCTCCATGACCTGGGCAAGATTCCCCTGAACAACCGCTTCCCCGAGGAGTACACGGAGGCGCGGGAAATGGTTCAAAAGCAGGGGGCGCTCCTCTTCGAGGCAGAGGAGGGAATCTTCGGCATGGACCACTGTGCGGTGGGGGGAATGATTGCCGAGAAATGGGAACTGAGTGGTGTCTTGAATGATACCCTCGTACGTCATCACCGCCCTGAGACGGCCCTTGAGGAAAATCGTCCTCTCGTCTTTGTGGTCGCCCTGGCAAATACGTACACAGGGTTGATGGAACGGGGAGACGCGCAAACCGCTGCGTTCGGCAGCCCCCAACTCTCCTTTTTTCTCCGGAAAGTCGGAGTGAGTGACGAGGTGGTCCACGGGCTTCGGGACACGGTCCAGGGTGAAATCGAGAGGGCCAAGGTGTTCCTGCAGGTGGCGAAACATGGATGAGACCATGAGAGTGAGGTTCTGGGGGGTGAGGGGATCCATACCGTGTCCGGGTGCCCATACCGTGGTCTACGGAGGGAACACCCCCTGCATCGAAGTGCGGCTGACGTCCACAGACAGGCTCATGATCATCGACGCCGGCTCAGGGATAAGGGATCTGGGGCTCCATCTGTTGTCCCACGACCTGCCGAAGGGGCCCATCCACACGGAAATCTTCCTGACCCACACACACTGGGACCATATCATGGGTTTTCCCTTTTTCACGCCCATCTACATCCCCGGGACGGAACTCAGGGTTTACGGGCCGGTGACCTACGAAGATGAGACCCTGGGTCAGGTGGTGGGTGGGCAGTTGACCTACCGCTATTTCCCGGTGCGGCAATCCGAGCTGGCATCCAGGATCGAGTATATCGATCTGAAGGAGGAGCGTCTGGATCTGGGCGACGGCATCAGGGTCAGCACCAAGTATCTCAACCACCCGGTGCTGTGCCTGGGGTATCGGGTCGAGGTGGCCGGAAAGGTTCTCTGCACGGCCTATGATACGGAGCCCTTTCAGAACGTATTCTGCACCGACCCGGAGGATCCCTCCTATGACGAGGCCATGGCCGTGGAGGGAGAGTTGGTGGCCAAGGAGGAGAACGAGCGAATCGGTGCGTTCTACCGGGGGGCGGACCTTCTCATCCACGATGCCCAGTATACACAAAAGGAGTACCAGGCATCCAGGCGGGGATGGGGCCACAGCCCCATGGAGCACGCCGTCATGTCCGCCAGGGAATCGGGGGTGAAGCGACTGGCCCTGTTTCACCACGAGCCCGTGAGAACCGACGGTGAAATGGATTCCCTGGAGGACCTGCTTTGCCGGACAGCGGGTGAGGGGGACATGGAGGTCTTTTTTGCGAGGGAGGGCATGGAGGTTGCATTTTAGCAACGGGAGGTCTTGAGAGAACACAATGGATACGGGTCTCATCCGGAGAAACAAAATGCTTTTTGGTCACTACACCCGACTCAGGCGGGAGTATGCCTATGACTTGTGCCCGGAGAAGGCATCTGTGGCCTTTGAAATCATCCCCGCCCTGCTGAGCCTGAACGAACCGGATCTTCCCGGATTCGTGTCCGGAGGAACAGAGTGGTGCGGAATCAGTGGCATGAATTCCGCCCAGAAACTGAAGCAGACCGTTCATGAATATTTCCCGGAAGGGCGAAACAAGAATATCAACTATCAGGCCTGTCTCGTGAGCCGTCCCTCCATCGAGTCCCTGTTTCTCATGGGAAGCACAGGCACGGTCGCCCAAACCTGCAAGTCGGACTTTGACTACTGGGTCTGCATAGAGGGATCCCATGTTTCCGGGGAGGGATACGACAAACTGGTCGCCAAAACCGCCCAGATCGAATGTTGGTGCCAGAGCAAGTTCGATATGGAGGTGCATTTCTTTATTAACGATCTCGATCATATCAGAAGAAATGATTTCGGAAGGGCGGACGAGGAGAGTACCGGTTCGAGTCAGAAAAAATTCCTGAAAGAGGAATGCTACCGCACCATGCTCCTGGTGGCGGGCAAGATTCCCTTCTGGTGGGTCGTGCCTCCGGCTGTTGACCAGGAAACCTACCGGCAGTACTGGGATGGGCTTGCCAGGAAACAACCTTACGACCTGGATGAGTATGTGGATCTCGGCTGCCTGGAGGATGTTTCCAGGGACGAATTCCTGGGTACGGCCCTGTGGCAGTTGACCAAGGGGATCAAGGACCCTTTTAAGGCGGTGCTCAAGATGGCCATGATGGAAAGGTACCTCTCCGAGACGTTCCGGGGTCCCCTACTGTGCAACACGGTGAAGGAGCGCGTTCAAAAAGGGGCGAAGTCCCTGAGAGACGTGGATCCCTACCTCCTCATGGTCGAGGCCATTCTGGCCTTCTACGAAGAACAGGGCCGTTCCGAGGAAATGGATCTCCTGAGAAAGGCCTTCTACCTCAAGTCGAATCCGGAGATCAGCCGTGCCCGACTGAGCAGGCATTGTGACGGAAAGGTAGAGATCTTCAGAAAACTCATGGAGAAATGGAAATGGTCTCTGGATCAGGTGGAGGACTTGAATCAGATGGAGCGCTGGAGTTACGCCCGCCAGTTGAAATTTTCCGGGGAGATCAACGGATTCTTCTTCTCGACCTACCGCAGGCTTTCCGAGTCGCTGGCGGTCCGGGAACGTCAGGCCATTGACGATCAGGATCTCACCCTCCTAGGACGGAGGATTTACGCCCTCTATGCCAGGCAAGGGAATAAGTTGCAACTCAGCCCTTTCCTTACGAGCAGGAGTCTGGTGCTTGACAGGTGCTCGTTCCAGTATGAGCGGGACGGTTCGGGCAGAACGCGGTGGGTCCTCTACGACGCCACCCGGTACCTCATGGACAAATCGGGGACCAAAACCCAGGTCTTTGCTGCAGAAAGGGTCGCCAGGGCTGCAGCATGGCTGATCTTTAACGGCCTGTTTGACCAATACGCAACGGCCGTGGGGATGCCTTCGAATCCCTCCGGGCTGACTCTGAGTGACCTCTTGGACCTGCTCAAGCACTTAAAGGGCTTCTTCCCCCCCGGTTCCGAGCAGGTGGGTGCGGCAGAAGGCCTGCGAGAGGATGCCATGTGCGAGAAGATGATGATTGTGGTCAATGTCGAGGAGGGTCTCAGGATTTCGGAACCGGTGAGCATGGACATCATCAGCAGGAATACCTGGGGCGAGATGTTCACCGAGAGTCATCCGCTCGGTGAGGGTCTTGACGTCGTCAGGGGTTATCTGCAGGACTTGATGGGAAGGGGTCCCGTGGAACTCGCTTCCGTTCTCAAGGTTCACGTGCCCAAATCGATTCACGAGACCGACACGAAAAGGAGGATTACCCAGATGGTCGTTCAGAACCTGCCCGCTATCTCTTCCTCCTCACCACCCTCCTCCTCACCACCCTCCTGCGAGGAGTGGCCGAAGCAGGGTCTTGCATGACGGTCGGCTTGTCTCCGGTTTCCGTCAGGCCTGTTTGCCGATATCTGCAGGTAGCCCGTGGACATCGGAGGATCCGGTTCCCCTGTCCATCCGTGACTTCCACCAGGAAAGGGTTGCCGCAACGGGGGCAGGACTGGTGGTAAGGCTTTCCCCAGCTGATGAAACTGCATTCCCTGTTCTCGCACCTGTAATAGACCTTGCCTGTTGGCGTTTTTTGCGGATGCACTTTGCCTTTCTGGCATAAGGGACACTGGGCAGCCAGTTCTTCCTCAAAGCGGAATACCTCCCTCTCGATGAGGTCCTCCCTGATCTCTTCCGGCAACGCTACAGCGAAATCCTTTTCTGGGCTCTCCTCACATTCAGCAGGGGGCATCTCCTCATCCACCTGTCTCCCTTCGGGGGGCGAAGGCAACCCTTGCCCAGTCGGTCCAGGGGAGGAGGCTTCCTCGGTCATCTCAGCAAACTCGGGCGGACTTTCAGGGAGAGGGAATTCCATGGGTGTTCCCGAGAGCGATGAGGCTGCATCTTCCGTCTCCATGGGGACGGAGGGCGCTTTCGCTGCAGGAACACAGGATTGAAGTTCCTCCGTTGGCCCTTCTTCACTCTCCCGGGGTGGGCTGGATAGGGTCTCCGGTGAAGGGACGGGGAACACCTCAACGTCTCGATGTTCCCAGTGAAGTGAATCCGTTGAGGAACCGATGATCCGGATACCGCCTGGTTTTTCGGATTTGGTCTCGAAAGGGCACGGAACCCTGGGAAGCTTTTTCCGGGCACTTTCCTGCGGCCTTGGGGAAGACGGCGCTTGAGCGGGGACTTGGGGAGGTGCCTGAGCCGTCGATCCGTGCTTCTGCCTGAGAGGAACCCCCTGCATTTTCAGGGTCTGGTCGAACTGGACAAGGGCCGCTTCCAGGGCCTTGCGTCCTGTGGTCACTTCGTCGATGGTCTGGACTACATAGGCGACCAGGTTCATGCCGGGCATCTTGGGAAAGAGGCGCTCCAGGACCTGGGCCATGCTCATGGCCGGTTTCCCTGCTACGATTCTCTTCCCCTCGTATTCCAGGACATACCCCTTCTCGATCATATCCCGAAGCAGGGTCTCCGTGTCCCCAACCCCGTTCACTCCGATCTCCGTCAGACGGTCGACCATGTTCTCCAGGGTGTTCGGCCCCTCCCCGACCTGGTCGGCAAGAAGCAGGAGACAGGCCACGGTGCCCAGATTCAAGGGCAGTCCGGCGATGCCGAACCGTGAACCCAGGAGACGCTCCATGTGTCGGCCCAGAATTTCATCGAAAACGCCCGCTATGTCCCGTCTCGAGATTTCTTCCTTGGTTTCTTCCATGGCTCCTTATCCTTCCGCAACCGCCATTGCGGTTCCCTCTTCCGCCTCAAGGCTCTTGGCGGAATCTCCCGCTCCCTCTCCGCTCGGTTCCAAGGAAGATGGGCTTACGGGACGGTCCTCTGCATCCTGGCCCCGGGCAAATCGGGAGAGTACATCCTCATATCCTTTTTCTGGCGGACCCTGGTCCGCGCCTCCCCCTGCCGTTTCCCGGGGTCCCGTGCCGGTGACGGAAAGGTAGTTCCCTTCCCGATCCAGGAGCACCGAGAGTGTGACCCTGGCCTCAAATTCCATCCGGTAGGCGATCTCGTTGTTGTGGATCACGATGTCTCCCCCCTTGTATTCCACATCCTCTTCGATGGGCAGGTGGTGTTTTTCCCGGAAGATGGTTTCAATGGAACCCCAATCGAGATCCGCGATGATGGCGTCCATGAGTTCCTTTTCACCGTTCCTGATGACATCCGTGCTCGTGATTTTCATGAAAAACCCCTTTCTATCGTGAACGTCGATAGTCCGATGACATGTCCGAGCGTGGTCTCAGGACCGAGCCCCCCCTTACCCCCTTTGGCAAAGGGAGGTAAGGGGGGATTTGTCTGTGCTCCTTCAACCGTTTTGTCAACATTTTTATGACGTTCAATATCGGTCTGTTCGTTCTTCTGCCGGCCCAGGAGTTCCCTCGCAAGGCGGAGGTAGCATTGCGATCCGGGGGACATCACGTTCTGAAAAAGCAAAGGTCTCCCGGCGGCTGCGGATTCGCGCACGTGCGGATCCCACGGGATGGCCGTGGAAAGGACCTTTTCCTTGAAGTCGGCTCTCACCTCGGATGCAACGGCGCAGGAAAGCCCTTCACCTGCATGGAGCATGGTCAGGAGGATACCTTCCAGAAGGAGCGCGGGGTGGAGATGCCTTTTCAATAGATCCAGGTATCGCAGGTAGTGGCGCAACCCGTGGAGGGCATAGAATTCACACTGGAGAGGAATCAAAAGGGAATCGGAGGCGAGGAGGGCGTTCATCACGAGGAGTCCCAGACCCGGGGGCGTATCGATGAGGATGAAGTCATAGTCCGGTTTCAGTTCTCCTACCAGGACCTTCAGGTTTCTCTCCTTTCCACGTTTGCCCATCCACTCCACCTCGGCCTGCAGGAGTTCCATCTGCCCCGGCAGGATATGCAGGAACTCCAACCCGGCCGGAGTGACGACCTCCCTGGCCGATGCCTTACCCGTCAGGGCGTGATAGAGGGTCTTTTTGATCCCCCTCCCGTCCGCGCCCATGCCCAGGGTGGCATGCCCCTGGGGGTCGCAGTCGATGACAAGACAGGACTTCTCAGCCATGGCAAGGGCCGTCGAAAGATTGACGGCCGTGGTGGTCTTCCCGACCCCGCCTTTCTGACTCGCTATGCAGATCACCTGTCCCATAAATCGGCCTGGGCCCCGCCTGACCGCTCCTCGGGCTTCAAGGGGGTTGATTCCCTCAACAATCGGTCTTTAATTCCTAACCAGTGTGTAGCAAAACCTATGCCACCCCCTTGAAAGGTACGGGTTTTGCAATCCCGGTGGGATAGGAGATGACCATGGCGTTACAGTCTGAGATCACCCTGGAGGGGATTGATCAGGCCATCGCAGGCCTGGGATACAGGAACGAGGGCGCACTGAAGTACCGTCTTGTGGCTGCCATAAGGGAGTTCTACACCGAAGACGGGACGCCGGATTGCAGACAGAATTTCCTCGGGGAAGAACTTATACGGATGCTGTGGGATGTGGATAAGGATCCCGAATCCCTGAAGAGCAAGAAGAAGAATCTGAGCAGTGTCAAGTCCTCCGTCAATGCTGACCTGAGAAGACTTTACAAGGAGGGCAGGAATCCTGAGGGGATCGTGGTCGGGCCGGAGAACCTCTTTGTCATCTCGGACGAGGCCAAGGATGACCTGCTCAGGAGTCTCGGGGCCAGGATTGAGGAGACAGGGACAGCCACCCTCAAGGAGATCAAGGAGGTACTGAGTGTCCTAAACGGGGTCCTCTCCAAAGCGTCTCTTGCCGGGGAGATCGATGGGGAGCAAGGTGAGGGAGGTCTCAAGGAGATCAAAGGTCTTTTGCAGGGCCTTGTGGAAAAAGTGGGTTCCGGAGACCTTTCTCAGGGTATGAGACCGACAAAAGACGAAGGCTTTGCGGATAAGGGAGCGGAAGGGCCTCTCCGTGAACCGGAAATGCAGGAAGTCCTGGAGGAGGTGGAGGAGACGGAGGACGAGCCGGGGACCCTGGAACTCACGGAGGAGGAGCCTGCTGAAGTGGAGGGCATGCTTCTGGAAGAAGACCCGGCCGAGCAAGAATTCCTGGAGGAGGAGCCGGCGGAATGGGATGAGGTTTTGCCGGAGGTGGAGGAGACGGAGGACGAGCCGGGGACCCTGGAACTCACGGAGGAGGAGCCTGCTGAAATCGAGAGTGGGGTCCTGGAGGAAGACCCGACTGAACCGGAAGATCTGGAAGTTGTCGAAGAACCCGAGGAAGAATTTGACGAGATCGAGGCGGCAGAGAGTGATGGCGAGTTCCTGGATCTGGCGGAGGATGCGATCCCTGACGACATCCCTGCGGGTGAATCGGAAGTGTTGGAGGGATTTCAGGGCTGCGATTTCATCGAACCCATGGAAGAAGTGGTGGAGGATTGGGACCTGGATGCCGCTGAAGTCCCGAACGACATTGACGGGGATGAAACTTCGTCTGAAGTTGACGATCTCGTCGAGGATGACCCTTTGTTCCCTGTCGAGGAGTTTATGGAGGCCGAGGGTGCCTTTCTGGACCCCGACTTGTTTGAAATACCCGGTTCAGAAAGTCTCGGAGTCGATATGGACGAAGGCCCGCCTTTGGATGATGTCGCCCTCGATGGAGGCGGAGGGGGAGCAGGGGATGTGCTGCCGGAGGATGACCTCGAAGTCATTGAGGTGGACGAGAATTCCGAATCGGCTGACCGGGGTGAAGCGCAAGTGGAGGGCGGCCTTTCCACTTCAGGAGATGGAGAGAAGGAAGCCGGTAAAGGGCATGGTGAAGACCCAGGCAGGGATCCTCCAACAGATGATCCGGCGGAGGGGATTGGCGATGAAACAGGCATCCATGAAGAAAATGTGAAGAAGGCAAGAATCCTCGCCGAGGAGTTCAATCGCTCTCTCTCGGCCATGGATCGCTATTACAACCAGCACCTCCTCATCCCCGGAGGATTGTACACGGTGGGTGCCGGAAGCTTTGGGGGACAAGAAAGGGAGGAGCGTCGGATACGTCTCTCAGCCTACTACATAGGCAAGTTCCCGGTGACCAATGCCCTTTTCGAGATCTTCGTGGAGAGGACCGGTTACAGGACAACGGCGGAGCGATGCGGCTACGGGACCGTCTATTGCGGCCGGTGTCAGCGGAGAGTGGACGAGAGAACGGGGAAAGAGACGCTTACCTGGAATTCCGCACTGGTGAGCAGAGAGGTGCGGGGGGCCTGCTGGTATCAGCCTCTGGGACCGGGCAGCAATCTTCACCACAAGAGAAACCATCCCGTGGTCCAGGTCAGCCTGGAAGACGCCCTCGCCTTCGCGGCCTGGACGGGCAAGCGACTGCCCACGGAGGACGAGTGGGAAGCGGCCTCCAGAACCAGGGCCGGCCATCCCTACCCCTGGGGGGATGCATTCAACTCCGAGGCATGCAACCTGGAACTCAGCCTTCTGGGTGATACGACGCGGGTCGACCGGTACATGGAATTCGAGAACCCCTTTGGGATCGCGGATGCCCTGGGAAATGTTCAGGAGTGGACCTCAGGGAGATCCACCTACCCTGCGACCCCTGCGGAGGGCGCCGCCTACTTCATCGTCAAGGGAGGAAGCTGGGTCTCGGGCCCCACCGTCACCCTCTGGAGCCGCGTGGAGACGGAACGCCAGTCCCATTCGAACATCCTGGGCTTCAGAACCGTGGCGTATTAACAAGCATCTTCGACAGGATTGAAGGCCTTGATCTGGAAATCCTTCTGCCGATGAGGAATCATGCACAATTCTGGTACTTGAAATTGTTATGCACGGGGTGATCGCTCCCCCCGTACCCCCAGCATCAAATAATCAAATCGTCAAATGACCGAATTACCCAGTACTCCGGGAGCGCACTGCACACGCCCTGCCGTTGCGGGATCCGGTGCGGCCGCGCCAGCCCTTGCCGCCGAAGTCGAAGCCGAAGACCCAGGCAGCCGAGGAATCCTTTGTCTGCGCCGACCACACCCACCAGCCGGTAGTCTTCAGCAAGGACGTCATGTTGCGCGTACCTTTGCCTTCCTCATAGAGGCTCTCCAGCTCTTTCACCGTCGGCATCCTCCACCTGCCTCCCCCGACGTTCAGACTCTCCACCCACCCCTTCGCCTCATCCCACGTTGTATTCCTGTCCGGGCCTGCTACCCACTCAAGGCCGGTATTGGTATCCCTTACGACACCATTGGCATAGGCTATGTAGACTCCATCGCGACCAATTTCCTGGTCCTGCGTGTTTGGAGAGGGCGGTTGGGGTCTTGAGGGTGTACTTGCTGTTTCCAACCTTGCTTTTTCAGCCTCGAACCGCTTGCGTTCTTCCTCAATGCGTTTCTTCTCAATCTCCAGCTTTAGGCGCTCAACCTCCCGGCGTTCTTGCACCAGCCGCTCGCGTTCCTCGGAAAGCTCCCTGTCTTTCTCAGACAAACCATATGAGACGGCTGACTGGGGAATGGTGACCTTGAGCTTGAGTTCCAGAACAAACTGACCGTCTTCGTCCATGGGGGTCTTAAGTCGTCCCACATTGGGTCTCTGTCCCCCTATCTCCGTTACGGGCTTCCAGACCCGGCTATGGAAGAGGTTTTCAAGATCAATGACTTCCCTCTGATTCTCCTCAAGGGCCTTGATGAAATAGTAGGCGAAAAGACTGTGACCATCCCTTCCACCGTCCACAACGGGCTCCAACCCTCCGGAGGTGATCACCTGCCTCGACCGTTTGGATGCCAACCCAATCAACCTTCCCCGGTAGTTCCGATCTTCAAGAGAGAGAGCGGATGGTCCTCCTCTCAGCAAAATCCCACTGTAACAAGAATCCGCCACCATAATGATGTTCTTGGCCCTCACCTTCTCGGAGCAAAGTATATTCTTGATAGAAGAATGGGAAACCCATGAGGCAGGGTCTTTTTGCCTGCCTTCCACCGGTATCCAATAACCATCTCCAGTCAGATCGTCCAACTGGCCATGACCTGCAAAATAGACAAGAAGATTATCATTGTCCTCTAGGCTTGATGCCAGTTTCCGCAGATCATTCAGAAT
>JAFGPH010000153.1 GCA_016926135.1 Deltaproteobacteria bacterium | reverse complement strand
GGTAATAGGTCCGCATGTCCTTCATCAGGATATTCCAGAAGGCTATTCCCATCTTCATGCCCCACCTCCGGCCTTTTCCTTCTCCTTCTTCAAGAGCCCAGCCTCGATGCCGGTGATGGCCACAAATACGTCCTCCAGGGAAGGTCGATGCCTCCGGGCCTCGCTCACGTCGATGCCCATTTCTTCGATGAAGCGCACCAGCAGGCCGACGCGGATAGGCGAATCCGACTCCACACGGACCTGCCCGTCCGGAACCGCCTGGAATGAGAGATCGGGAAACGCCTCGGCAAGCCGCTCATGCAAGGCGGGCTGCTGGTTCGACACGGCCAGGAACACGACGTGCTTTTCCTGCACCGGATGGATAAGATTCTCCAGGGTGTCGATGCGTACGATCCGGCCCTTCACGATAAAGGCAACGCGGTGACAGAGCCGCTCGGCCTCTTCAATGTAGTGGGTGGTGAGGAAGATCGTGGTCCCGTTCTTGTTCAGCTCCATCAGGAGCTGGCGGATCTGCCTGGCGGTCGCCACGTCGATGCCCGTGGTCGGCTCGTCCAGGAACAGGATGGGCGGTTCGTGAATGATCCCGGCCGCAATGGTGAGCTTTCGTTTCATGCCCTTGGAGTAACCGCCGAATTTCCGGTTTGCCGACTCGGCCAGGCCGAAGGTCTGGAGCAATTCGCGGGCGCGCCTCTCCCGTTCCCCCTTGGCCATGCCATAGAGGGAGGCACAGAAACAGAGATTCTCAAATCCCGTCAGCTCGGGGTAGAGGTTACTCTCGTCCGGGACCACGCCGATCAGGTGCTGGGCCGCCTTGGGACGGTCCGTGCAATCCATTCCCGCAATCCGGATGGCGCCTGCATCGGGCCGGGCCAGGCCCGTGAGCATGTTGATGGTGGTGGTCTTGCCTGCGCCGTTGGGGCCCAGGAAACCGAAGAGTTCGCCCTCGCCCACCTCAAAGCCCACGTCCGCAACGGCCTGCACATCGCCGAATCGCTTGGCCAGACCCTCGACGGCTATGACACTCGGCCTCTCGTTGTTCATGATCCGTTCCCAGACGGGACAGCGCCCATAGGGTGATCGACTTCCCTACTTCTTATCCTTCTTGTCCGTTACACAGGGATGGTTCTTGACGTCCCCGTGGCACTCCTTGATCTGCTGAGGGGTGCACTCCTCGGGCTTCCCCTTCAACTTCTCAGGCTTTGTACAGCAACACTGACACATGGCCTTCGCCTCCTTTCTCGCCGGGCCTTTTTCCCGGATCTGCATGATGTGGCAATCTGCATCCCCTGTCGGTGTCAGGTGAGCCATGCCGTCCAGGTCCCGAATCACTTTCTCCAGCACGCCCCTTTCCACCGCATAGTGGACCCAGTAGCCGCGCTTCTCTCCTGTCACCAGCCCTGCGTCCCGCAGGATCCTGATGTGCTGGGAGACTGCCGCCTCGGAAATCCCCAGGCTTCTCGCCAGGGCCTTCCCGCACAAGTTCCGGGTCAGGAGCAGGTGCAGGAGCCGGAGGCGCGTTTCGTCCGAAAGGGCCTTCAGGACAGTAAGAAGGTAATTCATGTACACCCTAAATAATTAAGAAGATACTTAATCAAATCCCGCTGTCCTGTCAACAAGAAAATGGGCAAGCATAGAGTTTTTGACTTTTTTGCATTCCAAATGCATAATTTCAGCATGTGGATAACAAGAACTTACGAATCGACGATCTCGACACTCTTCAGCCAGTTCCCATCTGTTGTGGTAACCGGTCCGCGGCAAGTGGGAAAAACCTCCCTGGTTCACAGGGTATTTCCTGATCTGGACTACGTTTCTCTGGATCTACCTGCCGTGGCTGAACAAGCCGAGAGAAGCCCGGATACCTTTCTGGAGGGCCGCAGGGAACCCTTGATCTTGGATGAAATCCAGTATGCCCCGTCTCTCCCACGGTACCTGAAAGTGAGAATCGATCAGGAGAAGCGGCCAGGTCGCTTCATCCTGACCGGTTCTCAGAATTTCTCCCTCATGCAGGGGATTTCGGAGAGCCTTGCCGGCCGCTGTGGGATTCTCAACATGCTCAACCTTTCAGCGAAAGAGATCAGGGGCGCACTCGATAGCTTTGACGAGAACCTGTATCTCTTAAAGGGGGGCTTCCCTGAGCTTTATGAGAGGCCGGAAATCGATCCCCACTTCTGGTACGGCTCCTACCTGAGCACCTACCTCGAGAGAGACGTGCGGAACATTCTGAATGTGGGAAGCCTGAGAGATTTTGATCGCTTCCTGAGGGCGGTCGCCGTGAGAACAGGACAAATTCTTTCCTACTCGGATTTGGCCCGAGATGTGGGCATCGCGCCCAATACTGCCAGACAGTGGATCTCCGTCCTCCAGGCATCGGGCCAGATATTTCTCCTGGAGCCCTATCACCGCAATCTTGGAAAACGACTGATCAAATCGCCCAAGATTTACATGTGCGATACGGGTCTTGCCCTGTTTCTCATGGGTTTTGAGAATTGGGATTCGGTGATCCGCCACCCTGTTGCCGGGGCGATTTGGGAAACCCATGTGATCATGCAGGTGGTGAGGCATTATTCTTCCTCAGCCAAGAGTGTTCCCCTGTGGTTCTGGCGGACCCTGCAAGGGGCAGAGGTCGATTTACTTGTCGAACGGGGCGGGAGGTTCATCGCCATCGAAAGCAAGTTTGCCGAAAATCCGGATCAGACGAGTCTGAAGGGCATCACAGCCCTCAAGCGATTCTACGGTGATGATCTTTTTGATGCAGGCTTTGTCGCATGCAGAACCCCTCACCCCTTTCCACTCACGGAAGATGTAACCGCGATTCCCGGCAGCCTGATCGATCAATACCTTTAGTGAAAGTTTTTTGGGTTGACAGGTATGCCTCCATTTGGTTTCATGCCCTTATTAGGCAATGGAGTCTGCCGTGAACCGCCTCCAAGCATAGAGGGGATGATGACTCCTACTTCAGATTTTATCTTGGGGTAGGGGTCGCTTTTTGGGGATACCTGCCCCGCCTGAAAGCCAGGTGGGGTTTCTTTTTGATGCCCTGCAAGGTCGCCACCTGGCAGGGCATTGGTTTGTTGGGGGGCACATATGCTTGATCGATACACGGAACTTCGAAAGACCCTGCTGGAGAAGATCGGGGACCTGCAGGTCTACTGTTCCCAAAAGAATAATGTGAGGGTGGAGGAAGGCCTTAAAGATCTCTGCTCCAAGCTTCTTGAGAACCGTTTCCATCTGGTGGTCCTCGGGCAGTTCAAGAGGGGGAAATCCACCTTTATTAACAGCATGCTCGGAAATGCTCTCCTGCCCACATCCGTGATACCCCTGACGTCCATCGTGACTGTTCTCCGCTACGGGGAAAGGGAGACCGTTGAGGTCCTGTTCCAGGACAGGTCCCGAAGGGTGATCCCGAAGGACGATCTGGCCGTTTATGTTACCGAGCGAGGCAATCCCAATAACGCCAAAAGGGTTAAGCAGGTGGAGATCTCCTTCCCGTCCCAATACCTGAGAGACGGCGTTTCCATCATAGACACACCGGGCGTAGGATCGACGTTTGAGAACAACACGGAAATGACCTACAACTACCTTCCCCACGTGGATGCGGCCCTTTTTCTGCTGGCCGTGGACCCGCCCATCAGCCAGTCGGAGGTCGCCTTTCTCAAGGATGTCCGTCAGCATGTGGAAAAGATCTTCTTCATTCAAAACAAGATCGATTACCTGAGCAAGGAGGAAAGGGATGAGTCCCTGGCCTTTTCCAAGGAGGTCATCGAAAAGGCCCTGGGGACGGACAGCATCCGCATCTACCCACTCTCGGCCCGCATGGCCCTGGAAGGAAAGCAGACGGGAGATCCTGACCTCGTTGAAAGAAGCGGACTGCCCCTGTTTGATCAAGTGCTGGGGGGCTTTCTTCTGAAGGCCAAGGGAAAGACCATCCTCCAAAATGCCCTGAACAGCGCCAGAAGGCTCCTCGCTGACGAAGAGGTGACTGTTGAGCTGCAAACCCGGGCCATAGCCACCCCCCTGGATGAACTGGAAAAGAAGATCAAGGTATTCCAGGCAAAGATGGAGGCCGTAAAACAGGACAGGGAAGATACCCGCTACTATTTCGAGGGCGAAATCAACCGCCTGATCGACCTCCTGGACCGTGATCTGGC
>JAFGPH010000152.1 GCA_016926135.1 Deltaproteobacteria bacterium | reverse complement strand
GGGGAAGAAGGCATCGGAGATCATGGTGGAGCCGATGAGCCCCCCCTTGTCCTTTTGGGTCTGCAGATCGATCTCCTCGAGGAGTCCTCTGTCCTTCTTTCCTTTCCGGATCTGGAGCTCCAGGTCCTTGTAAGGCAGACCGTGTTTTCGGAAACAGAGGGCGTCGGCATACTTGGTGTAGGCCTTGAAGATGGCGATCTCCGCAACCCCCACCCGGTCCTGTTCCCCGGTGCCGATGCCGACGGTCACCCCGTCCTTGACGTAGATCACCGAGTTGGAGCTGACCCCCTGCTCCACCTGCCAGCCGAAGAGCATGTCGGCGTATTCCGCTTCGGTAGGCTTCCTGGCGATCGTGTAGGTCTTTCCCTGGTACTCGCAGCGAGCCGGAGTGAAGTCCCTGGGGGATCGGATGCGGTTGAGGGGGGACTGCTGCACGATAATGCCTCCGTCGATGAGGCTCTTGAAATCCACGAATCGGGCGCCCGTGTAGGAGGCGAGCTGCTCGATCCGGCTGATTCGCACGATCCGAAGGTTGGCCCTCCCGGCCAGCACGGCGACGGCGCCTTCCTCATAGTCCGGGGCCGCCACCATCTCCAGGTAGTTCCGGGAAACGGCCTCGGCCGTTGCAAGGTCCACAGGCCGGTTAAAGGCAACGGCTCCCCCGAATGCGGCGATGCGGTCCACCCCGTTGGCCTTGTCATAGGCCTCGGCCAGGCTCGCCCCGTAAGCCACGCCGCAGGGGTTGTTGTGCTTCACGATCACGGCGAGGGGCTTTTCCATCAGGTACTTCATGATGTTGAGGGCATTGTCGATGTCGGTTAGGTTGATCTTCCCGGGGTGTTTTCCTTCCTGGATCATGTCCGCCTCGGAGACGGCCGAGACCAGGCCCTTTCCGGGCTCGATAAAACGGCAATCCCCCAGCACCAGGTTGCCGTTCACCAGTTCATAGAGCGCGGCCTCCTGGCCCGGGTTCTCCCCGTAGCGGAGGCCTTTCTCAATCAGGTCCCCGGTCTTCGCGTCCGGGAGCTTCCAGGCCCTTTTCCGGTACGCCAGCACCTGATCCCCGAAGGAGATGGTGATCTGCGGGGGAAAGTGGTCTTCCATCAAGGTGCGGTACATCTGTTTCAGATCCTCTGTCATCTGATCTCCTCACGTCTTGTGCTTCTCGATATAAGCGTATGCGTTATGGTTGTGGATGGATTCGAAGTTCTCCGCCTCCACGGCAAACCAGGTGATGTTGGCGTCCCCGTTCAGCTTGAGGGAAATGTCCCGGACGATGTCCTCCACGAACATGGGGTTCCGGTAAGCCTTTTCCGTCACGAACTTCTCATCCTCGCGCTTGAGCACGGAATAGACATCGGTGGAGGCGGATTCCTCCACCAGCTTGATGAGATCCTCCAGCCACACGAACTTCTTGAACCTCACCTGGAGCCTCACCTCCCCGCGCTGGTTGTGGGCGCCGAAATCGCTGATCTCCTTGGAGCAGGGGCATAGGGTGCAGATGGGGACGTGGATCATGACCACCAGATCGCTTCTCTTGTTCAGGGTGCCCTTCATGGTGCAGCGGTATTCCATGAGCCCGGGAATCCGGGTCACGGGGGCCGCCTTGTTGATGAAGTAAGAAAAACTGATCTCCATGTGGGAGCTCTGGGCATCCAGCCTTTTCTTCATCTCCTCCAGGATTTCCGTAAGACTCTGAAGCGAGATGCGCCGGCTGTGCTCATTCAGGATCTCCACGAAGCGGCTCATGTGCGTTCCCTTGTAGTAGCGGGGGAGGCTCACGTACATGCTGATCTCGGCGACGGTCTGCTGCTCGCCCATGTCCTTGTCCAGCACGGTGATGGGATAGCGGATACCCTTCACGCCGACGCGGTCAATGTCTATGTTCCTGGTATCAATATGGTTCTGGATGTCCTGCACGGTGCCCACGCCCCTTTCCTGAAAGGCATTATTGATAGGCCGCGGGGCGTTGTCAACAGAAACAACCCGCCCCCGATATTGTCTCCCGCCGGCTTTCGCCTGACCCTTGAGCATGGGCGCGCCGCCGGTTGCTCGGTGCCCGTGACGATCCCGGCTTCCCCGTTCGAGGTTTCGGCTTAGGGTTTTTGCCTCCCTACTCCTTACTCCCTACTGCCTACTGCCCTCAGCACTGAACTGGTCCCTTGATCTTGCCTCATGACCGATATATAGTATCAGGCAGTGCATCGGGGCGTGGCGCAGTCTGGTAGCGCACTTGCTTTGGGAGCAAGGTGTCGGGGGTTCAAATCCCTCCGCCCCGACCAATTTCCTCGCAGGGTCCGGCCCAAATCATCCGTAGCGGATCGGCCTGAGCCGATTCGCTGATGCGTCAATCGATCCTTCGGGCCCCAGCGTGATGCGCCCGCGAAAGCCCACTTAGATCTTGACACACAAACGCCGGTTTCCTTATACTCCCACACACCCGAAGCAAGCTGGTTCAAGCTATACTCCCACACACCTCAAGCGAGTTCTTATCAACAGAAGTAAAGCTTAAGGCAAAACAAATGATGAAACAGACGGACAACCCAATCCTGAAAACAGAGGGATTATCCAAATCGTTTGCCGGTTTGATGGCGGTCAGAAAAATGAGTTTTACGGTTGACGTGGGAGAAATCGTGGGGCTGATCGGGCCAAATGGGTCGGGAAAGACCACCCTGTTTAATCTGATCAGCGGGTTTCTGAGGCCGGACGGGGGCAGGATAGAGTTCAGGGGTAAGGAGATCACGGGGCTCAAGCCCCACCGGATATGCGAGGCCGGAATCGTCAGGACATTTCAGCTCGTCAAACCCTTTGCCCAGATGACCGCTCTGCAAAACGTGGTCGCTGGCCGAACCTATGGTTGTAGGCCGATCCGGAGCCTCAAACAGGCGAGGCTAGAAGCGGAAGAGATTCTGGCGTTTACGGGTCTAAGCCGGAAACAGTCCGTCCTTGCCGGGCAACTCGGTCTCGCGGATCGGAAACGATTGGAGATTGCCAGGGCAATGGCCACGAAACCGGATCTGCTTTTGTTGGATGAGTCCATGTCCGGACTGAATCCTGTAGAGACGGAAGATGCCATACGATTGATCCAGGCGATAAGGGATTCCGGCATCACGGTGATCATCGTTGAGCATGTCATGAAGGTCGTCATTGGGATATCCGACAGGATTATCGTAATGAACGCCGGCGAGAAAATCGCCGAAGGCAAACCACGGGAGATCACGGCCGACAAAACCGTCATCGCGGCTTACCTGGGAAAGCGCTATGCTGAGCGTTGATCATATTGACGTGTACTATGGCGACCTTCAGGTGTTGTGGGGGGTCTCTCTCGAGGTAAAAGAGAGGGAATTCGTGTCGCTTGTAGGCGCCAACGGGGCGGGGAAAAGCACGGTCCTAAAGGCCATCTCAGGGATGCTTAAGCCTAAAAAGGGAAGGATAGCGTTTCACGATTCGAGGTTGGATCAAGAGAGAGCTCACAAGATCGTCGAGATGGGTATTTGTATGGTCCCGGAAGGCAAACGACTTTTCCCTGATATGAGTGTGCTGGAGAATTTGGAGATAGGGGCCTATCTCAGGCAGGCCAGGCGAGTCAAAAATAAGACCCTTGACTGGGTTTATGAAATCTTCCCGAGGCTCAAGGAGCGGACAGGCCAGCCTGCAAGAACCTTGAGCGGGGGAGAGCAACAGATGCTGGCGATCGGAAGGGCCTTGATGTCTCGGCCAAAAATTCTGTTGCTCGATGAGATCACATTGGGGCTATCCCCCCTCATCGTGGAAAATCTATTTGAGATCATTAAACAGATTAACGAATCCGGCGGCATCGCCATTCTCCTGGTTGAACAAAATGTGTTCCTGGCACTGGAATCAGCGGAAACAGGGTATATCCTGGAAAACGGTCGCATTGTCGGGCAAGATCGTGCGAAGGCTTTGCTGGAGGACGAGAGGGTGAAAGACGCCTATTTAGGCCTTCCCTCCGAGTCAGGAGAAGCCCGCTAATGGAAATCATGCAGTTTGCCGCTTACGGTTTGATCAATGGGGCGTTATATGGCATGGTGGCGCTCGGGCTTTCTCTGGCTTATGGGATTATGGGCTATCTCAACGTAGCCCAGGGGCATGTGATTGTACTGGGCGCCTATGGGACATACTGGTTGTTCAGAATCTGGGAGGTTGACCCTTTCGTTTCCATCCCGATTCTGATGGGCGGGCTCTTTATCCTCGGCGCCGTTTTGTATGTGGCGGTATATTCATGGCTGTTGAAATTTCCGGTCATTGACAGGTTGAAGAGTTCCCTGCTCATCTCCTTCGGTCTCATGCTGGTGTTCGAAAATCTGGCGATTCTCCTTTGGACTGCCGATGAAAGGGCGGTCACCACTTCTTATTCCGGAAGGGTCATGGACCTTTCCGGCGTGCGCTTACCTTACATTGGATTGGGGACAATCGTTTTAGCCGTCATCGTGGTCATAGCGCTCCATCTGTTTCTCAATAAAACCTATTTCGGCAAAGCCATTCGGGCCACCGCTCAAGATTGGGAGGCCTCCCAATTGATGGGAATCAACGTCGCTCGCACCTACCTTCTCTCCTTTGCCCTTTCCATATTGATCGCCGCGCCTGCCGGTGCGGTGATCAGCATGCGGGTCATCAGCCCCGGGATCGGAGTGGAGTGGAGTAATTATGGTCTGGTTCTGGTGATTCTGGCGGGGGTAGGAAATATCAACGCAATCCTCCCCGCGGGCTTTTTCCTCGGGCTGATTGAGGCGATGAGTGTGTACCTGGTGGGCGCCCCTTATACGGGAATGGCCGGTTTAGTGGTATTTTTGCTGGTTCTACTCTTCAGGCCGCAGGGGTTGTTCAGGGGAAGAGCAGGTCTGTGATGAAAACCGACAAGAAAAGACTCCTCCTTTTCCTTTTCCTGGTTGCTATTTCGGCATTCGTCCCGCTCTTTGTGAAAGGGGACTATATCCTGAATGTTTTGTTTCTCCTTTTTCTGTACATCATCATGTCCCAGGGTTCAAATATTATGGTGGGGTATGCGGGGTTGCTTAACGTAGGGCAGGCAGCCTTCTTTGGGATCGGCGCCCTGGCGGCACGATTGGCCTGGATTGGTGGGACCCCGTTCTATCTGGCCCTCCTCGCCGGAGGCCTTTCTTCGGTGGCTTTATCCGTTTTCATCGGCTTCCCTTCCTTGCGGTTGAGGGGGCATTACTTCGCCATTGGAACCCTTGCTCTGGCGATCATCGCCAGAATCACGATCGGCAATATTCTCCCGGGAGTCAGCTTCGTTCCCAACAAGATTATTGAAGGGTACAGCCTGGTTTTCCGATATTACCTCGCCCTAGGCCTTTGCGCCATCGTCATCGTGGTTGTCGACCGGATATTCAATTCCCGATTGGGGCTGGCCATCCTCTCTACCCGGGATGACGAGGAGGCCGCCCAGGCGATCGGGATAAACATATTCAAGTACAAGATGACGGCTTTCGCTCTTAGCAGCTTTGTTGTGGGCCTGGCCGGCGGGCTCTTTGCCTTTTTTTATATCAGCTATTATTACTATGTCCCGTTTGGTCTGCTCTGGAGCTTCGAGCCCATCCTCATTACCTTCGTTGGAGGGGCCGGCACGATTGCCGGACCTGTTCTTGGGTCCATATTTTTTGTGCTGCTGAAGGAGGCATTCGCTCACACCCTTGGCGAAATCAGCATTCTTATCTTCGGCATTGTCCTGATCGTGGTCATTCTTTTCCTGCCGGGCGGCTTGGTTTCCCTCCCTAAGAAAGTTCGATCCCGGGAAGCGAAGCCGGTTTTGCAGAAGGAGGCCGAAGGCGGGTGATTCCCTATCCACCAGGTAGGTCCTACAGCAAAGAACCATTTTCCAGGAGGGCAGTCATGAGAGAGAAGGAATTGGTAACATGGTTGGGGAGTATGTGCATGGTATTGCTGCTGGCAGGATTTTCCTCTACGGGGTATTGTGCCGACCCGGCACCCAAGGCAATCAAGATTGGGGCCGTGGTTTCCGTAACCGGGGCGTATGCAGCCGGGGGGAGAGATCTGAAGGCAGGCTATGAATTGTCTGTAAAACACATCAATGCCGATGGCGGTGTTTATGTAAAGGAATTCGGCAAAAAGCTCCCGCTGGAGCTGATCCTTTTGGATGACGAGTCAGACACCACGAAGACCGTAAGCCGGATGGAAAAACTGTATTCCGTGGACAAGGTCTTAACCTACCTCGGTGGATTCGGGAGCGGAATGAATGTCGCGCAGCTGGCGACCGCGGAAAAAAACAAGGTCCCCTGGGTAGCGGTGACGCTCGCCGTGGATGCCCCACTGAAGCAGGGGTATAAATACACCTTTCGGGCCTGGGACAACGGCGCCATGGACACGGAATCAATGATCGGCGTCATTGAATCGATTCCGAAAGACAAGAGACCTACCAAGCTTGCCTATTGGGAATTGAAGGACGATTGGGGCATAGAGACCGGGGCGGCTGTTCGGGCCCTTTGCCCGAAACACGGCATCGAGATCGTGTCGTACGAAAAATACTCTCCGTCCACCACCGACTTCTCATCCCTGATCCTGGCCGCCCGGAAAGCCGGAGCCGAGATCGTCTGTACGACCTATATTCCCCCGCAGAGTCTGACCGTTCCCAAACAGATGAAAGAGCTTGGCTGGCGTCCCAAGCTTCACTTCTCTCAAAGAGGCCCTGATCTCGGGGGATACTGGGATGCGTTGCGTGAAGATGCAAACTATATCCTCTCCTGCGGCACATGGGATGAAGCCTATAAGTATCCGGGCAACAAGCGCATGGTGGGCGATTATTATGCCGCGAATCCCCGCGCCAAATTTATCGGTTTGCCCGTGGGGGCAGGGTATTTCGCCGTGCAGATCGTTGCGGATGCGGTGAAAAGAGCAGGGGCATTCGACAGGGAGAAGATTCGACAGGCTCTGGCGGCCACGGATTTCGTCACCATTCGAGGACCCATCAAGTTTGATAAAGAGAATAAGGCAATTTTGAAAGAAGGCTGGCGTCAGTGGCAAAACGGCAAGCAAGTGCTGGTCTACCCGCTGGAGCACGCCGCCGGGCCCGTGCTTCTTGCACCGCCCTGGTAAAAGCGCAAAGGGTGGGCCAATCCTTTGGGGCATGGAGGATTGGCCCCACCCTTTCCGGAAAAACCATCCTTCAAGCATGATTGGGGTCGTAGCCCACTACGGCACAGGTGAATAAACAGAAAAGATCGGCAAAGACAATGATCGGAACACCATCCACATCGGTAGGGAATTCAACCCGCTTCGAAGACGTTGCACACCTTTCTGCGGGACAGGTCTTGGAGCGTTCTACCCGCCTCCTTCCCCAAAAAACCGCTCTTGTTTATAAAGGCGAGCGTATCCCCTACGAAGAACTCAACACGAGGGTCGATCGTTTTGCATCCGGCCTGGCTTCTTTAGGGATAACAAAAGGGGATCGAATGGTCATCGATCTGCCCAACTCTCCGGAACTCGTCGTCGCTTTCTATGCTCTTGCAAAACTCGGGGCGATCAGCGTGTGGTGCAATCCCGTCTACCGTCGGAAAGAGGTGAGTTTTATCGTCGGAAACTCCGGGGCAAAGGGAATCATCGTGAGGAGTGCATTTGACGGGTTTGACTACCTCAAGATGGTGGGCGAGATCAGAAGAGACTTCAATCTCGACCATGTGATCTCCGTCGGAGAAGGTGGGGACCAAACCTTTGAAGAAATATTGACCCTCACGAGAAGCGGGCCGCCAACGGTCTCTATCGATCCCGAAACGGACTTCATTAAGATCATCTATACCTCCGGTGCAACGGGCATACCCAAAGGCTCTCCCTATACCCACACGCAGGCGATCCGTTCCGGCTTTGTCTATGCCCAAGCCCTCGATACTTCTTCAAACGATGTTTTTCTTGCCGCCCTCCCTCTTTACCATTCGTATGCCTTCAATTGCCTTCTCATGCAGTGTCCTTCCATCCAGGCGGCGATGGTCCTGATGGAGCGATGGGATGCCGGGGAAGCCTTACAACTGATCGCAGAAGAGCGGATCACGATTCATCCGGTTGCTCCCACACACTACATTATGGAGATGAACCACCCCGATTTCAAAAAATATGATCTCTCTTCCCTCCGTGCCGGTCTCATCTCCGGATATGTCCCTCCACCGGGGTTGATGGAAAAGATCGAACAGGAATACAAGTTCTGGTTCTGCAACTTCTGGGGGACATCTGAGACCGGGCCGGGAACACTGAGTTTCCAGGACTCCCCCCGCATAAAAAGGCTTGCCACCGCGGGAAGGCCGCACGAAGGGGAATCGATTCGGATCGTCCATCCGGAGACCGGCAAGCCTGTCCCCGGGGGGACGGTGGGTGAGTTAACCCTGAAGGGTTGGAATGTCACCAAGGGGTATTGGAACAATCCCGAAGAGACCTCCAGGCATTTCGACGAGGAGGGGTGGTTCCATATCGGGGATCTCGCGTTCATGGATGAGGAGGGTTATGTCACGATCGTTGGCAGGTTGAAAGATCAGATTAACCGTGGAGGGTTAAAAATCATCCCGAACGATGTGGAAGAGGAGTTGAGGAGACATCCCGGCATTTCCGAAGCCGTCGTTGTCGGAACACCGAATCCCGTCCTCGGCGAATCGATCTGTGCTTGCGTCATTCCAAAGGGGGGAGTGACCTTGAGTCTCAAGGAGATTCGCGAGTTCCTCGCTCAGAAGGTGTCGAAGAATAAGCTTCCCGATGAGCTCTGCATCATGACGGAGTTTCCGAAACTCTCCGGTGGAGTGAAGTTGAATAAATACGGCGCCGGAGGGATCCTCGAATCGGCATTGAAAGATCCCCGGCGTATGGTGTGGAAGAAAAGACCGTAGGAGGATTCATCTCCACCCCGCTACCGCGGGGCGAACAGGACCATCTTGGGCCGCAGCTCCATCTCCTTCACCAGCTCCTCTAGGGGGCCGAACTGCATGCAGGCGGCCTGGCAGTGTTTCACGCAGGCAGGCCTTTCGCCCTCCCGGTGCCGGTTGATGCACAGATCACAGAGGTCCGTGGGAAAAGGGACGTGGTCGATGCAGACCTTGTTTGCGGGGGTTTCATACTCGTACTCCGTCACCATGATCCCGTTTTTCCCGGCCGGGAAGTCGTGTTCCTGCTGGCAGGCCACTTCACAGGTATGACATCCGGTACAGTAGTTGTATTCGATCAGAAGTCCGTATTTGGAAGGCATTTTCATCACCTCATATCGGGATTCATCCTCTGACGGCATTTTAGGACTTACCGGACGGCCCCAGGAGCGAGGAATGATCCCTTCCTCGTTCCTCGCGCCCCCTTTTCCGCGCTCCTCCCTCATGCATCCGTGATCTTCTCCAGGGTGACCAGCGTCGTCTTGTATTGCCCTCCGCCGAAGCCGGCGGTGCTGCACTGCGGTCCGGGGATGAGCAGGTTGATCTGATAGTCCCACACGCCGAACAGATCCGGTTCAGGCCCTTTCATCTCCGGCATCCACCACCCGTGAAGGGTCTGAATGTGTCCGGGCTTCACCTTGATCGTGAGCTTGGCCTTTCGTTTCACCTTGCCCATGTCGTTCCGGATGTGAATCCATTCCCCGTCGTAGATCCCGTATCGTTTGGCCGTCTCCGGGTGGATCTCGACAATCGGGTAGGGGGCCTTTTCCCGAAGCCAGGGAATCATCCGGTGCTCGGAATGGAAAAACAGAGAGGACCGGGCGCCGGTGATCATGATGAGGGGATACTTCTCATAAAGCTTGGGGGTGGACACCGGGCTCTGCGGGGGCTCTACGTAGTGGGGCAGGGGATCGAGGCCCCACCCCTCCATGGCGTGGTTCCAGAGCTCGATCTTCCCTGAAGGGGTGTTGAAGCCGGGCTTGCCGTCCGCCCGCAGCAGGCCTTTCTCGTATCGATCATAGGGACGAGACGGATGACCCTTGGGAGGCATCTCCCAGCAGCCTTTGTCCACGAGCTCCTGGAAGGTCTTTCCGGCATCGGCGAGACGGCCGTTGATGAGTTCCATCACGCTGTTCCACCTCAGCCCCTTGGGGTTCAGCCGCTTGGCCATCTCGAAGTTGATCTCCCAGTCCGACTTGCACTCCCCAACCTGGATGACCTTCTGGATGACACTCAGAGGCGCCCACCAGGAGCGGAAGCTGTTTTTCTCCGCAAAGGTGGCGGCAGGAAGGACGATGTCGGCCAGGGCCATGGTGGTGGGGTTGTGGAAGAGATCGACGACCACCACGAAATCGAGCTTCTTGAGGGCCGTGTAGTGCAGCCTCGCGCGGGCCGACTGCCCGCCCAGGACGTTCGCGGTCTGGATCCAGGCGGCCTTGATGGGGTAAGGCTTCCCGGTGTCGATCTGCTCGATCGCCATGTCGGGGTGGGCCCACCCGCGGAAGCCCTTCACCATGGGGTATGTGTCCGCGCCGATCCGTTTGTTGTTCAGGAGCTTCACCAGGTCTTCGCCGTAGAGGTAAAGGAGTTCCTCCGTGGTGTAGGGGTAGGTGGTCACGCCGTGAGAAGGCCGCGCGATCACGTTGCCGCCCGGATTGTCCACATTCCCCGTGATGCACCACAGATGGGTGATGGCCTGGGAGACGGCAACGGCCTCGGGCTCCATGTCTACGGCGACGCCCCAGTGGATGGCCGCAGGCCTGCTGCCGGCGTAGAATCGCGCAGCCTCCACGATCAGGTCCTCCGGCACTTCGGTGATGCTTGACACCCTGTCCGGCGGATACTCCCGGACCCGCTCCCTCAGCTTCTCGAAGCCGGTCGTCCACCGGTCCACGAAAGGCTTGTCATACAAACCCTCCCGGATGATCACGTTCAGCATGCCGAGCGCCAGTGCGCCGCCTGTTCCGGGGCGCAGCTGCAGATGGTACCTGGCCCTCGTCGTCAGCCAGGTGTGACGCGGATCGACCGATATGATCTTGGAGCCCCGCTTCATGCAGTCCACAATCCAGTGCCCGAAAAAGCCGTCCGGGTCGGTGGTGGTGGGGTTGTTCCCCCAGACCATGATGACCTTCGGGACCTGATACTCCGGGTCTTCGTAACGCTTCTCCAGGAACTGGGAGCAGTCGGCCACGGAGAAATCCCCCATGGTGGTTTTCATGGCTCCGAGTCGGGGGGTGTAGCAGGAGTGGCCGGAGAGCCCGAGCTGACACCAGTTGGGGCTCCCGAAGTTGTAAGCGAGAAAGGAAATGGGCCCTCCGATGTCTCTCCCCGTACCCTGGACGAAGATCACCGACTCGGCGCCGGTCTCCTCGCGGATCTTTTTCAGCCTCTTCTCGCAGGTATCGAATGCCTCGTCCCAGCCGATGCGCTCGAACTTGCCCTGCCCCCGCTCACCGACTCTCTTAAGAGGGTACAGAATCCGGTCCGGGTGATAGATGTACTGCTTCAGGGCCAGGACCCTAGGGCAGGCCCGCCCCTGGTTCCAGGGGTGGTCTTCATCGCCCTCCACCTTGAGCAGTCTTCCATCCTTTACATAAAGCTTCTGCCCGCAGTTGCCATGGCATCCCGGCCCTGCGGACCAGACAACGGTAGGAAAGATCTGCATGCTTCCGTCATGGGTCATGGTGATTCCCCCTTCCGTTTTTCAGTGTGAAACAGGTTTTGGAGAAGGCTATAAAAAAACCGCGCAAAAGGAAAGCCGTTTCCTTCCCGGCCGGGTTCCTCACCGGAGGAGCCAAATCCCGGTTGACTCAGCCCCCT